>JALZBM010000014.1:0-794 GCA_030947385.1 Vulcanimicrobiota bacterium | reverse complement strand
GTACCCCAGTTCCAAATCCTCGTGGCCATACCCCGTGAAATCTTCATCGAAGCCTCCGACGCGTAAGAGGTCTGCGCGCCGGACCGATGCGTTACCCGTCAGAAAATACAGCCAGGGCAGGCGTTTGCGCTCCGGGGGGTGCAACGGGTTGCGCAGCTCCGGGCGATCGCGTTTGGACTCGTACTCTTGCAAATTCTTCACTTGCACTTCCAAACCGACGACGGCGATGCCGGATTGCGCTTCGTGACGTTCCAGGTGGCGCCGCAGCAAATCGGGCGAAGCGATAATATCCGAATCGTTAAAAAGAATGACGGAAGCACTTGCCGCATGGATCCCCGCATTGCGGGCGGCCCCGCGGCCGCTGTAGGCTCCCGGCAGATGTCGAACGCGCGGCGCGTCCTTTGCAACGCCCGCAAGATACTGCGCGGTGCCGTCGGTAGATTGCGAATCGGCAACGAGTATTTCGTAGGCATCCGCGGGCAAATCCGAAGCGAGCAACGCCGGAATGGTGTGCTGCAACTCCTCGAGGCGATTGTACGTCGGTATCACGACGGAAATTTTCGGCATAATTATTGAATTAATGACGCGACGGCTTCGACGATTTCGGCGCGCAGCGCGCCCAGCGATGCGCCGTCTTGCGCCGCCGGTTTGCGAATGACCGCGTGCGGCACGCCATAGGGCGCCCACTCCTGCGAGTTCAAGCGGAAGTAGCGGTGTTCGAAGGCTACTACAGTTGGCCTGCGCATTGAACTTGCGACATGAGTCGCACCCGTGTCGACGGTAATGATGCAGCG
>JALZBM010000088.1 GCA_030947385.1 Vulcanimicrobiota bacterium | reverse complement strand
AACGCGTGGCGCATCGGGATGCCCGAGCAGCATTTCCACCGCGAGCGCACCCTGGCCGGCAGCCGGCACCACTTCGTCCTGCGCAAAAGCGACCGTGTGTGTTGCGCGGGCGCCCAAGCGCACGAGTCCGGCCATGGCAAGCACGATGGCGTCGTACTCGCCGTCACGCAACTTGCGCAGACGCGTGTCGACGTTGCCGCGAATATCGACGTAATGCAGGTCGGAACGTATGGCTAAAAGCTGCACCCGGCGGCGCAAGCTGGACGTCCCGATGCGCGCGCCGCTTGGAAGTGCGGCAAACGACTCAAACCGCTCGCTGCAAAACGCGTCGCGCGGATCTTCGCGCGCGGAAAGGGCAACCAGCCCCATGTCGCCGGCGAGCGTGCTCGGCAAGTCTTTGCACGAGTGGACCGCATAGTGCGCGCGTCCGTCTCGGAGTGCCGATTCGAGTTCCGAAACAAAAACGTTTTCGGTGCCGATAGCGGCGATCGAACGGTCTTGCACGCGGTCGCCGACGGTTGACACCGGCAGCACGGTCGAGGCGATACCGGCCACGGCGAGTTTGGCGGCCACCATACGCGTTTGCGTCAAAGCGAGATGGCTCGCGCGTGTTGCGCAGATCAGACTTGCGGTTACCGGCACGTTTGCCGCCCCGCGCCGGTCGACGATTGCGTCGATGCAGTGTTGCGCTTGACCCGGGTTCATCGCCGCGAGTTCTGCGACCGGCAATTCGACCGCTTCGGCCATCACGGCCGCGCGTTCGTTTGGCGGTAATCCCGCGCGCGCATAATCGCGCATGACCGACAAGGTTGCGGCAGCCCGTCCATAGTTGGGATCGAGTGTATCCCGTACGTCTTCGACAATGCGCCGTGCCAGGCCGGGAGAAGCGCCGCCGGTGTCGACCGCGATCGTGATAGCGTCCAGTCGTAAGGTCGCCGGCATCGTGAAATCACCGCCGTGCGGATCGCTTGCGTCGCTGCACAAAATTCCCGCCGCACGTGCATCTGCGAGCACGTGCGCGTTGACTGCCGGGGAATCGGTTGCGGCGATGACGAGCAACGCACCGGCTAAATCGCCCGTGCGGTATTCGCGTTGCGTGATTGCTTGCCGGTCGTCTTGCAGCGCTTGGCAGAGTTTGGGATCGAGCGCGGGTGCGACAATGCGAACGCGCGCACCCCCTGCGCGTAAGGCGAGAGCTTTACGCAATGCGACCTTGCCGCCGCCCACGATGATGGCCGCACGGCCACGAATCTGCAAATTGAGCGGAAACGACGGCATGGTTATCTCTTCGCGAATCAAATGCTTGCGGCATGCAGAAACCGGCGCGGGTCGCCCTGATCGGAGCCGCCATTGCGGCATTGTTGACCCTCCCCGGCCTCGGTAACGGCACGTTGTGGGATAACAGCGAGACCGCCTACGGCGAAGTCGCCCGCGAGATTCTGCTCTTTCACCAGGCCGTCGTCATGCACCTCAACGGCGCGCCGTGGTTCGTTCAGCCGCCGCTCTACTTCTGGATTGCGGCGGCATTTGCAAAAATTTTCGGAGTCGGATCGCTGGCGCTCAGACTTCCCTCGGCGCTTGCCACGATTGCGATGGCGGCAATTACGGGATACGCGGTTACGCGCGCGGCCGGAGCGCGCGCCGGATTGTTTGCGACCATTATCCTATCGACCAGTTTAATGCAAGCGATCGTCGGCCGCTTGGCCATCATGGATGCCTTGCTGGATCTCGCCGTTGCCCTTACGCTCTTTTGGTGGTGGCGCGCGCTGCAAACCGGAGGCGTCAAGTACTTCTATTTCGGCTGGATTGCGGCCGCGTTTGGGTTCTTGGCAAAGGGTCCCGTCGCGCTGGTTGTCGCGCTTCTCGTCATCGTACCGTTTTATTTTTGGAACCGGCGCACGGAGGCGATGAAACCACCGCGTCTGCAAGCGTGGCTCGCGGGCATTGCGATCTTCTGCGCGGTCGTTCTGCCCTGGTTGCTGGCACTCGTTGCGCAAACCGGCGTGCAGGCGGTGATTCAACTCCTCGGCCACTACACCGTCGGTCGCTACACGGGCACGATCGAAAACCAATCGGGCCCCCTTTGGTATTACTTGCCGGTCCTGATTCTCGGGTTTTTTCCGTGGGTCGCATTTTTGCCGGCCGCAATCGTCTACGGCTGGAATCAGGCGCGCGCAAACGGCGTCGACGACGGAGCGCGCGGCCTCGTGCGGCTTGCGCTTTTATGGATCGTCGTGCCGTTTGCGTTTTTTAGTCTCGCGCGCACGAAGCTTCCGAACTACATCGCCCTCGAGTTGCCGGGTCTTGCGCTGCTGGTGGCCCTCTACCTCGACTCGATCGTGCAACGCTACCGCCGCCGCTCGCTCATGATCTCCGCCGCGGCGATTCCGGTAACCATCGCATGCCTGGCCGTTGCCATCGTTGTCTTCTCGCATCAGAATCGCCTTACGGCGAGCGCGAGCCATTTATCCGGCGATTTGGCGGCCGTCGGAATCGCGCTGTTCGTCGGATCGATCCTTACGACGATGCTGTTTCTTTCGGAGCGGACCGCGCGCTATGCGCCGTATGTGTTGGGCGCAGCTTCTTTTGCCGGTATCTCGCTGCTCGCCATTGTAGCACTACCGCAAGCCGAGCAATTTAAGCCCGTTCCGCGGCTTGCAGCCGTGATCGAACGCGAACGCGTTGCCGGTGATACGGTTGCAATCTCCGGCGTTTCCGGCGGCAACGCGCTGGTGTTTTACACTCGTCCCGGTGTTGAAACGCTCGCCGCCGCGGACGTTCGCGCACCCGTCGATATGGCGACCCCGCATTCGGTCATTTGCGGCGCGCGGCGCGTTTTCGTCCTCACCTCAAAACGCCGCCCGGCTTTCGATCCATCGTATGGCCGAAAGCGCCGGTTGGTTGCTATCGACAATAACGACGCGCTTTATCTTTACGAAGGGCCCGGCTGCACGCAATAGCGGTCGAGCGAGCGCCGGGAGCGTTTAGCCGGCCGGCGCAAGGGTACGATAGATCTATGAAAGACACAATGAACGAGATGGCCGACACCGTGAAAGATACCGTCGACAACGTCCGCGACGGCGTCAACGAAGCCGGACACCGCACGCAAGCCGATGCCGAGCAGCAGAAGCGCAATCTTGCCGGTGACGAGATGACGACCGGTGAGAAAGCAAAATCCATGTTCAATCAGGGAAAGAACGAAGTTCAAGCGGACTACGACAAGACCAAGCGCGACGTGCGCAACAATCCCTGACGATTTTCAGTGAATGTAAAAAAAGAGAGCCGCGAAAGCGGCCCTCTTTTTTTCTCTAAGCGCTTACTTCGCGTTATTACCCCACGACGTGCGAATGAAGGTCACGACGTCGTTGATGTCTTTTTCGCTGAGCGTGCCCTTCCAGGCCGGCATCTGTCCGTTGTATTTTGTTCCGTTTATGGAAATTTCGCCGTGCAGCCCGTTGTGCAATACGGCGAGAACTTTCGCTTTATCGCCGGTGACGAACGGATTTCCGGCCAGTGGCGGAAACGCGCCGGGCACGCCCGCGCCTTGTGCGCCATGGCAAGTCGCACAGTTGGCCGCGTAGATTTTGTCGCCGCTGCCGGCTACGGCGGAACTTGCGCCGCCGTTTGTGGCTGTTGTCATCGAAGCGCACACCGGCGCGGCAGCTGCGGGCGCGGGACCGGCTGCCGCTGCAAGCTGCTGTTTGCCGACGATCAAAATTTGACTTTGAATCGAGAGTCCGACAACGCCGAGGATGGCGATAAACACGACCCACAGGACGGTCGAACGCGCGGAGGCGGAACGGGTCGTGCTGCGATCGAGCCACGGGAGAAGAATCAAGGCAACGATTGCGAGCGTGGGCACGACGATCGTTCCGACGAGTTCCAACTGGGGCGGAACGATTGCGAGCAATCCGAAGAGCGACAAGAAATACCAGGCCGGATACGGCACGAACGTCGTATTGGTGGGATCGGCCTTCGCATCGAGACCGGGCGCGAAGAATACGGCGAGGAAAACAACGATAAGGAAAACGATGAACGAAATCGCCGTATCCATCCAGACTTGATCCGGGAAGAACCGGCCGATCTTCAAACCGCGCCGGTCGTCAATGACCGGACCGGCCGGACCGTTATGCCGGAAGATTGCCAGATGCGCACCGACTAAGCCTAAGAGCGCGATCGGCATGAGCCAGACGTGAATTCCAAAGAAACGGTTAATGGTAAGCGTTCCCATAACGGGGCCGCCCTGCAAAAACGTTTGAACCGCAGGTCCGAGTACGGGAGCCGTACCGGAAATGTTGATCGCCACTTGCGAGGCGAAATACGCGTTCATGTCCCACGGAAGCAGATAGCCCGTCAGTCCTAAGACCAGCGTAATGATGAACAGCAGCACGCCGACAATCCATTGCAGCTCGCGCGGAGACTTATAGGCTCCGAAAACGATCACTTGCAACATGTGCAACGCCACGAGCGCAATCATCGCCGACGCGCCCCACGAGTGGACGGCAAGAACGAAGTGCTGAAAACCGTTGTGGTACATCGCATCGGTGGATTCCCATGCGGTTGCCGCCGACGGCGCATAAAAGAACGTGAGGAAGATGCCGGTCGCAATTTGCAAGATCATTGCAAAGAGCGTCGCGCTTCCGAAGACGTACCAATAACTTGCGCCGCCCGGAATGTCTTCGGTGAGGAAATCCTTCGCCATCGTGACAAATCCGGTGCGTTGATCCAGCCAGGTTAGCATGCGTTATTCAATTCCTTCTGTGTCCGAAAGTCGTTCAACTGATCAAGAAGTAAACGAAACGAGAAGATGATCGGGGGTGGAATCTTGATAGCGAATCCACACGACTTCGGCGTGACCGCTTCGTTCGCGCAGCGGCAGCGGATCGAGTCCGCGCGGCGCCGGCCCCCCGATGTGCGCGCCTTCGTGCGTGTAGACCGAACCGTGGCACGGGCACAAAAATTTGTTTTGCGATGGGTCGTAATTGAAGCGGCATCCCAGATGCGGACAAATGGGGCTGAACATGACGAATCCCATGTTGACCACATTGTAAGGTTCGATCCCCTTGATGTTTTGAAAGACGGATTTTCCGTCGGCCGTAAAGAGGTCCGGCCGCGCTTTTTGCATCTTGGCCTGATCCGCCTTGATGCCCCAAACGTACTGCGAGTCCATTTCTTCGGGCAAGTATGCGTCTTTGGACTTGAGCGTAAAACTCAACTTGAGCGGCTTGTCGCTTGTGTTTTGGAAAGTCTTCCATTCCGTCGCATCGAGCGGCGACCAAACGCCTTTACCGCTACCGCCGGTCGGGATGAGCGAGCCGACGATCGGAATCGCAAGGCCGAGGCCGATCACTCCGGAGAGCGTTATCGTCGCGTTGACCATGAACGTACGCCGCGAGATCTCTTCGGGCGTTTCGGCCTCGTCGCCGGGATGAAAATGGCCGCCGATAGCGGCTGCGTCGGTCGAAGGGTGAGACAATGCGGTATTCTCCGGGGGACAGGCGAGCGAGCTAGCTTGCGTGATTTAGCTCGATAGTACGCCCGCCCTCCAGAAAAGGCATCTACTTAGCTCGGAGTCTCCCTAGAAGCCGCGCAGATTCATGAAGAGCAAGCCGATGTACGCGCACATGACGACCGCGGTGGCGACCGGCAAGATCGCATGCACGCGCGGTTCCTCGCGCATGAAACCGATGATGCTTAAGACGAGGAACGCGCCGAGAAAGACGGACTCGTTATGACCTTTGTAGATCGACCCTTTGGCAAAAAACTCAAAGACGTAGCTCGCCGGCACGAGAGCACCGAGCAAGCCGAAGAACCAGCGCCGGTTCGAAAAGTACCACGTTCGTAAGTCAATGGTGCCACCTAAGGCGGATGCCGGAAGCACGAGCGCGCACAGCAAGGAGAGCACGACGGGCGCTAACAGCGCGGATAGAAAACCGACGAAGCCTAAATTCGGAAAGTGGCGCAAGTCGTAGTCCGACCACCATACTTGAACGATGACGATGAAGAGAAAGAACGCCCAGAAAATCGGCGGCCCATACATCACGACGCGCTCGCGCGCATGCATCAGCCGGGCGCAACCGCCCAGGAGGTTCGCGATTGCCAGTCCCAAGACGATGGCGATGAGAACGTTGAGATAGGCGAACGTATCAGGCATTACATCTTATAGCTGTGCAGCCCGCTGATCCAAATATTTACCCCGAGGTAACAGAAGATGATGGTGGCGAATCCGAGCACGCTCACCCACGCGCTGCGCACGCCACGCCAATCGTTGCGGGTGTGCAAATGCATGTAAATTGCGTAGACGATCCAGGACGTCAGCGCCGCGGTTTCCTTGGGATCGAACGACCAATACGAGCCCCACGCTTCTTTGGCCCACCACGCGCCCGTGATAATCCCGAGCGTGAGCAGCGGCAAGCCGACCGCCACGATCCGGTACACCAGAACGTCCAGTTGGGCGAGGCTCGGCAACGTGTTGAGCCACAGCGCCACGTTGTTTCCGGCCGCGGCGGCGCTTGCAATATTGGGCGTGTCGCGGCGGACGGTGACGTTCGTGCCGGCGTAATCCACACTTGAGAGCGCGTCACCGTTTGCGCCCGCACTTGCGGCGGCGGGTTGCAGCGCGGATTCCGAAACGCCGATGCCGCGCTCGAAATAGAACTTCACCAAATAGAGCACCGACATCACGAACGCCACGAGAAATGCGGAGTAAGACGATACGACAAGCGGCACGTGGATTTTGGCCCAATACGACTGCAGCGACGGAACGGCCGGTAGCGTTCCTTCGTTCCACGTCAACGCATACGCGAGAAACATGGCCGCGATGGCGATGACGAAGCCACCGGCAAACCACAGACGGTATCGAAAAGCAAATACGATGAAGATCGCAACCGACATCGCACTGAAGAGCGAAAGCGAGCCATAGAGATTGAGCAGGGGCCATACGCCGGTGAGTTCGTAGCGCGCGGCGAGTTGCGCGAATTGGCACAAGCAGCCCGCGATGACCACGGGAATCGCGAGGTTGCGCTGCCACTCATCGCGGGAGAAAAAATACAACAGCAGCAACAGCGCGCCCACGACGTAACTGGAGAGCGAGATGACCATGAGCACTTGATCGAGCGACATCGGATGATTGTTCACCTGGCGGCCTCCGCGGTTTGTAAATCGCGCACGAGCGCGCCGAACTGCGTTTCGAAAATATCGTAGCCCTTGACGGTGCTGGCGGCAACCCCGACGCGGGCGCCCGTCTCCGTTTTATCAACCTTTACGTAGAGCCGGGCCGGAAGTAAGTAAAAGGAAATGCACAAGCCTGCCAGCAGGACGAACGCGCCGATGCCGACGAGCGCGACGCCGGGGTCGTAACGGTATTGCAGGCCGCTGTACATGACGTACGAACGCGGCACGACCGTAAAACCACCGCCCACATCGAGCGGCTTGCCGACCGGAACGAGGGCCGCCCCAGACGGATTGCCGTCGTCGAAAGCTCGCAGGACGACGCCGGGATTGTTCGTGCGCGGGTCTGCGGACGGCGCGCCGGTTTGACGGTCGATCGTTCCCACGAATTGCCCGTATTGAATTTCGCGCGATGTCTGCCCGAGCCGGAGCGTCTCGCCTTCCTTGAGAATACGGTCGGAGACACCGCTTACGGGCTTGCCGTAGTGCAGTACGTTAAAGCGCATGCCGAATCCGTAGCTGGCCTGATAGAAGAGCGTTCCGTCGACGTCGATCGGATGATTGACGCGGATCGTTTCCTCCCGCGGTTGCAGGTCTTTTCCGGTAACGGTCACGTGCGAAACGTAGTCGACCGGTTGATATACGATGCCGCTTTTCGTTGCGATCGGCTGAATTTTGTATGTGAAGTTGTGCAGCGTAATCGTGGTGTCGGTGTGAGGAATAGCGATGCGCCCGCCGGTGAGGACGGCGGCGTCGCCGGAAAAACCGCGTGCCCAATAGATCGTCGTACCGGCCGCGATGATGACGAAGCCGATGTGCGCGACGAGTACGCCGCGCCGCGCCCAATTGTGGCGGTCGGCAAACGTCCATTCGTCGCCGCCGAACTCGCGCTTACGGATCTGCCATCCGCGCTTGCGAAAGAACGCGTCGACGCGCTCGCGTACGCTTGATGCATCTGCGGCGATCGTAAACGTCGCGTGCAGCGGAATTTTATCGATCGTGACCGGGCGTAATCTGGGCAAGCGCGCCGGAATGACACGCTTGAACGTGCACACGGCGAGCGAAACCAGGATGAGCGCGATGATTCCAACGTACGCCGGCCCATGGTAGATATTGTCGAATCCGAGGCGCAACACGAGCCGCGCTACCGGCGCAGGATACGCTGCAAAATAAACGCTTGCGTCTTTGCCTTGATCGACGATCACGCCGATGAGC
>JALZBM010000087.1:1633-8397 GCA_030947385.1 Vulcanimicrobiota bacterium | reverse complement strand
GATCAGGAGATCGTCAATTTCGTGTTCTGCGGCCGTCGTGGCAAGGAAGCCTGCTACTTTTGGAAGCGCGGTTTCGTCCAATTTAGCGCCTTGCGCATAGCGCTGGCGTTGCCCCTCGTCGCTGCGCGGTTCAGTCTGGATCCAGTGAGCCGGTGTCGCGAAGACACACAAAAAGCCCCGAATGTACGGGGTCCTTTTGTGCGTATTTTGAGGTCTTACTGCGCATTTCACACGAACCATATCATTTCACACTAACTGCTTACAAATGGCCGGTTAGCATGAGACATCACTACATTGCTAAAACGGCTAGAACGGAACCTCTTCGTCGAAGGGCTCGGGGCCTTTGGGAGCCGCTTCCATCGCGCGATCGATTTGTTCTTGCGCCGCCTTCAGAAGCTCTTCGCATTCGCGCGAGAGGGCTTTGCCCTCTTTGAAAAGCGCCACGGCCTTATCGAGCTGTACGTTGCCGCTTTCTAAATCGCCTACGATTGCTTCGAGACGCGCGACCTTGGCCTCGAAGGCCCCCTGCTCTTTATCCGCCATGTGCATCGACCCGTTCGACGCGTGCACGGAGCGTTCCATGCTCGAGCTGCGCGTGGATGGACTCTCCCACGTTGATCTCGGAGGCGCTACGTACGAGTTTTCCATCGGCACGCGTGAGAATCGCGTACCCTTTGCGCAAATCCGCCTGCGGATCGCGGGCGCTCAGACGGCCCTGCGCGAGCTGGAAACGACTTCGAGCCGGGCCGAGCACGCGAGTGCGCGCGTTTTTTAATCGTTTGCGCAGCGCGTCAAGCCCATCATGGCGGCGGCCCACAAGCGGCGCGGCTGCGGCGCGAAGACGCGCCGTCGCGCGCTCTAAGCGCTTACTGCGTTCGGCAATACGCATCACGGGTGTCTGTGCATCGAGTCTCCGTTCCAGCAGCAACAGCGTCTCCCGGCGTTTGCTCGTAAACGTGTGCGCCGCACGTTGAAGGTCTTCACGCGCAACGTCGGCGTCCTGATATTTCTTGATCTGCACGCTGCGAGCGTTCTGCGAAAGCGACTGCTGCAGGCGCTGTAACAACGTTACGTAGCGGTCTCGAATCGCTCCGAAATACTGCGCGGCGTTTGAAGGCGTCTCCGCGTAGAAATCCGCTACCTCGTCGGCGAGATGATGATCGCCCGTATGACCGATCGCCGTCAACACCGGATGCTTCGATCGCACGATGGCGCGCACGACCGGTTCCAAATTAAACGGGAAACGGTCCTCAAACGAGCCGCCGCCGCGCGCGAGGATGATGACGTCAACGTTCAGGCCGGAGGCGCGATCCATCGCTTCGGCGATTTCAATCTCCGCACCGAATCCCTGGACGCGGGTTTCGACAAACGTGATCCGCAAATGCGGCGCGCGCCGGGAAGCGGTTTCGAAGAAATCTTCGGCCCCTTTCCCTCGCGCCGATAGCAACGCAACATGCAACGGGAACGCGGGCATCGGCCGCTTGCGTTCGGGCTCAAAGAGCCCTTCGAGACGGAAGCGTTCTTTGAGCGCCTCGATCTGCGCGTGGAGATTTCCAACGCCCGAAAGCTGAACGCTGTTAACGACCAGCTGATACTTGCTCTGGTCGCCGTAAATACCAAAATCACCCGATGCAACGATCTCGTCGCCGTTCTTGAAAACCGGCATTGCCGTCGCACGGCTCTCCCACGCAACGCACGCCAGGATATCCCGCCCTTCTTTGAGATCGAAATAGAGCCGCCCCGTCTCAAATTTTCGAAGGTTGGAAACCTCGCCGCGCACGGCGAGCATCTGCAACGTTTTGTTTTGGCGCAGCAGCTTGCCGATATAGTTGACGACCCGGCTCACGCCCTCGATGCGCGGAGTAACGAACAACGGTTCTTGCATTCGCTCCCTTATTTCGGCTGCGTGTGCTTCGATTTCGGTGGCGCGGTGGAGTTATCGAGATTTTCAAACGTCGTGCCGTCGCCCACCGTGTTGGGTGGTTGCGCACGACCCGGCTTAACGGTTTGGACCGGAGCCGCGGGAGCGGATGTCGCCGCGGCACCCGGCGAAGGGAGCGTGGCCGCCGCGGGAACCTGAAATGCGTTGACGTCAACGTTGCTCGCAGCCGGACCACCGCAGGATGAAATCGGCTCGGTTCCGTTCAGGTAATATTCGCCGCCGAGCTTACCGGTTCCGCAACGCGCAAGCTTCACTACTTCGCCCGCCGGGAACGGAAATTCATGTTTGGGAACGCCTTCGAGCGCGGCGCGCATGTAGCGCGCCCACGTGCGGGCCGGAATGTTGCCCCCGTACGATTCATTCATACGCGTGTAGTCGTCGTTGCCCAGCCACACGGCCGTCACCAAGTCCGGAGTAAACCCGACGAACCATGCATCGCGGAAGTTGGTGGTCGTCCCGGTTTTGCCGCCCGCCGGGCGCCCGATGTCGGCATTCGGATAGCCCGTGCCTTCTTGAATAACGCTTTGCAGCATCGTGTCCATAATAAACGCCGTTCCCGCGCTCAATACTTCGGTTTGCTGCGGATACAAATCGTCCAGCACGACCGCGCCCAGCGAGTCTTTCACCACACGGAACGGCGACGGTTCGATATGAATGCCTTGGTTGGCGAGCGTTGCGAATCCACTAGCCTGATCGAGCGGCGTAACGACGGACGTACCGAGTGCGAGCGAAAGATTGGCATCCAGCGGCGAGCGCACGCCCATGCGTTTTGCGTACGCGATCACGCGATCCACGCCGAGCTGTTGCGCGAGCTTAACGGCCACGACGTTGCGCGATTGCGCGAGCGCATACCGCAGCGTTATTGCGCCCAGAAAACGATGATCGTCATCCTCCGGCGACCAGCGCGTCCCGTCGCCCATGGGATAATCCGCCGGCGTGTCTTCAACGATCGTGGACGGCGGCATCCCGCTATCGACCGCGGCGGTATAGACGTACACCTTAAACGAAGACCCCGGCTGACGGTGCGCTTGCCACGCTCGGTTAAATTGATTCTTCAGCGAAAAACCACCCGCGCCACCGACCATCGCAACAATCTCTCCGGTGGACGGACGAATCGAAACAAGTGCCGCCTGGTGCGCGCCGATGCCCTCGGAGATCGCGTGCGATACGCCCCAATCGACGGCATCCTGGGCCTTCTGTTGCAATTTGGGATCGAGCGTCGTGTAGACTTGCAGACCGCCTTCGTACGTGGCTTGCGCACCGAATTGTTTCTCGAGTTGATGCACGACGTACGTCGTGAAGTAGGGAAACTTATAGCCCTGCAATCCCGCCTGACGTTCGCCGACCAAACCCAACGGCAAGCGGTACTGGTGATCCGCTTCCGCCTGCGAGATGTATCCAGCCGCGGCCATGCGGTCGAGAACGTGCCGCTGACGTTCTTTTGCGTGCGCCACATTGACGTAAGGCGAATAGTCCGATGGCGCAGCCGGCAAGCCGGCAAGGAGCGCCGCTTGGCCGACACTCAAGTGACCGACGCCTTTACCAAAATACGTATGCGAAGCTGCTTCGACTCCGTACGCCTGCGAACCGAAGTAAATCAGGTTGAGGTAGCGTTCGAGGATTTCGTCCTTGGTGTAGTAACGCTCGATTTCCATCGCCAGCAGTGCTTCTTGAATCTTTCGCGAGATGGAACGCTCGTTCGAGAGAAAGAGCGCGCGCGCCAACTGCTGGGTTATCGTTGAGGCGCCTTGCACGGCCTGGTGGCGGTAGTCGGCGAGCGCGGCGCGCACGATACCGCCGAAATCGACGCCATGATGCTTGTAGAAATGCTGATCTTCCGTTGCGATAAACGCATCGCGCACCATCGTCGGAATTTTTTCAACCGGCACCCACACGCGATTCTGACGGTACAAGTTGGCAAGCTGCGTGCCGTCGCGCGCGTACACGTGCGTCGACCGCTGCGGCTGATAGTCGGCCATCCGGTTGATGTCCGGTAAGTTCTTGGAATACGAGCCGATTACACCCGCGATCGTTCCGGCCGCAAACAGCACGATAAATAGCAACGCCACCAGCACGACGCGAAGCACGCGCCACCAGCCGGGTGTGGCGGTCAATTTGCGCTTCTTTATTACTCGCTTACGTACCATTCTTCTCCACCGGCTTAGGTGCCGTCGCCGAAGACAGCACGCCGTTCACAAACCGTCCGGAGTTCTCGGTTGAAAATTTCTTGGCAAGTTCGACCGCTTCGTTAATAATGACGGGGCGCGGCGTCGCGGGACGGTGGTGAAACTCAAACATGCTCATCCGTAAGAGCAAACGGTCGATCGTCGGCAAACGTTCGATCGTCCACCCTTGCAAGAGGGGTCCGACGGTCAGATCGCTTTCCGGAGCATGCTCGAGCGTCCCGTACACCAGATCTTTGATGAAAACGCGCTGTTCGCTGCTGCTGCCCGCGTGGGCGAACGTTTCGTCGAGCACGTCCGCCGGTTCCCGGTGGCCGACTTCGACGCTAAAGAGTGCTTGCAACGCGAGTTCGCGCGCCATGCGGCGGGTGGGCATAAATTCTGGAGAGCTCCTAAGACGCGACGGGCGTGCGCATGAGCGCCGGCAAGAAGCCGATATCATACGTCCCGGAACGGAATTGTTTGGTTGCAAGAATTTCTAAGCACTTACCGATGGTCGTACTCACCCCGTCGATCGTTGTTTCGCGCAGCGCCCGTTCCATGCGGGCGATTGCGTGTTCGCGCGTGTCGGCGAACGCGACGATTTTTGCGAGCATCGAATCGTAGAAGGGCGGAACTTGCGAGCCGCCATACACGTGCGTGTCGACGCGGATGCCGGGTCCGCCTGGAAACACGACGGTAGAAAGGGTGCCGGCCGCCGGCGAAAAATTGTGTTCGGGATCTTCTGCGTTGATGCGGCATTCGATTGCAAAGCCGCCGGCCTTGAGATCTCTTTGCGCGTATCCGAGTGCTTCGCCGGAAGCAATGCGAATTTGCTCTTTGACCAAGTCGATTCCGTACACCATTTCGGTAACCGGATGCTCGACTTGAATGCGCGTGTTCATTTCCATAAAATAGACATTCTTACCGCTGACCAAAAATTCGAGCGTGCCTGCGTTCGTATACTTAACCGCTTTGCCGGCACGAACTGCCGTGTCGTGCAAGGCTTTGCGAACGTGATCGTGCAGATTCGGCGCGGGGGCTTCTTCTATAAGCTTTTGATGCGACGGCTTTTGCACCGAACAGTCGCGTTCGCCCAAGTGTACGACGTTGCCGAACGAATCGCCCAGAATCTGCACTTCGACATGGCGCGGATTAATAATGAGTTTTTCCATGTACATGCGGCCGTCTTTGAAGTTGGCTTCGGCTTCGGCTTGCGCGGTTGCGTAAGCGTTCTGGACTTCTCCCGACGAACGCACCTCACGCATTCCCTTGCCGCCGCCCCCGGCGGTGGCTTTGAGCAACACCGGATAGCCCATTTTATCAGCCGCTTTGCGTGCTTCGGCAGCTGACTCCAAAAGATCGGTTCCCGGCGTGGTCGGAACGCCGGCTTCTTTCATCACGCGTTTAGCGGTCGCTTTATCGCCCATGGCCGCAATGACGTTCGGCGCCGGGCCGATGAACGTTAACCCGTGGTCCGCGCAGATCTCCGCAAACCGCGAATTTTCGGCCAGAAAACCGTAACCGGGATGCACCGCGTCGGCACCCGTAATGAGGGCCGTTGAAATGATGTTGGGGATATTGAGATACGAGCGTGCAACCGGCCCGGGTCCAACACAGAAGGCCTCATCGGCCTGGCGCACGTGCAGCGAATTCCGGTCCGCTTCTGAAAAAATCGCAACGGTTGCGATGCCGAGTTCCTTGCACGCGCGATTGATTCGAAGCGCAATTTCACCGCGGTTGGCTATGAGGACTTTCTTAAGCACGTTCGATCTCAAAGAGCGGCTGGCCGTACTCGACGGGCTGCCCCTCCGCAACTAAGACGCCCGCAATCCGGCCGCTCCCGTGCGAGCGGACGGGGGTTCGTATGCCGAGTGCCTCGACATAGGCCAGCTCCCGGTCACCATCGATCTGCTGACCCTCCGAAGGCGCGGGCCGGCTGAAGTGGGCAATTCCGACGAGATCGGCTTTGATGAGGTCGACCGGCCGCCTGGCCGGCGGCTCGACGACACCGTTGGTGGGTGCGGAGTCGCCTGTTTTTGCAAGTTCGGGCCGCTTAGCGCGCCGCACGTCCACCGCATCGCCATTTTCGGCGGTGATGCGTAATTGGACCAGGCCGGTCGTGTTGAAGACCTCGACCAGACGGCGAACGCGAGCGGTCAGCTCGCTTGTCGGGGGAAACATGAGCGGGGTGCTTTCGCCTTCACTTGCGTAGTATCCTGAGGCGGCAGCCATTCGAAAACTGGGAGGTGATGGGCCTGCCGAGTGCGGCCCTTCGACTGGGTCAGGTGCCACCCGGTGGGACCGCTCGACGGATTTGGGCCTAGGTTCGAAGCGGTTTGAAGTCGACGGTCTTGGCCTTGAAACGAACAGCCGGATACATCTCGCTAAGCCGCTATGTGTCAGGCTGAGCTTGTCGAAGCCCCCCTTTCGACCCTCGATCCTTCGATGGGCTCACGAAAGAGAGAGAATGTTTTGGAAGATAAGACCGTCGGCGAAAATATGGTAAGCGAACTCGGGTTGAATCCCGCCCACGGTGTTGAGAGCAATCAGCGCCTTGAGAAGTTGCGCGAACAACATGCGCAAGACGCTGAAAAAGAAACCAAGGAAGAAGACATCTAATCGGGCTCTTCAAGCGGCTCGGGACGAGCGCCGGACGG
>JALZBM010000087.1:0-1623 GCA_030947385.1 Vulcanimicrobiota bacterium | reverse complement strand
CGGACGGCAGACCCGCCGCGGCAGCGACATAGCGTTCGTCGATTTCGGCTAAAGGGACGAGTACGAAGGATCGTGCTTGGTAATGCGGATGGGGAATCGTCAGACCGGGCTCGTCGATCTCCACGTCTTCGTAGTAGATGATGTCCAAGTCGATGACGCGCGGCCCCCACTCGTACGTCGGCACGCGCCCCAGTTCGACCTCAATTTTTTGCAACACCCGTAGTAGCGCGCGCGGTTGCAGGTTGGTGTCGATCAGTGCAACCGCGTTGATAAAGTCCGGCTGGTTTTCGATGCCCCAGGGTGCAGATCGGTAGAGCCGCGAGACCGCACTTACGTCTCCCGCAGCGTGCAATGCGTGAATGGCTTTCCGCACGTTTTCCGCCGGATTTGCGAGATTGGATCCAAGTGCGATCGCCGCGCGCGGCACTATTGGGTGAAAGCTTGATTGCGACGCCGCAGTGTCACGAAAGGGGTCGCGCCGTTTAGTAGCGCCGGTTTTCCGATCCGTACGTGAGCGCCGGCAATTCGCGTATCCCCAAAGAGATCGCGGATGATTTCACCTGCCAGGCGTTCCAGTAACGCATACGAACGATCCGCCACAATCGCAACGATGGATGCATGCACGGCCGCATAGTCGACGGTCCGGTCCAGCTCGTCGGTGCGTTCCGCGGCGGTTAAATCAACTTCGAGCGTCACGTCGATTTCAAACGGCTGCGGGCGGTCGCGTTCGCCGGGGTTCGCGCCGTGACGGCCTTCGGCGACGATGCCGCGAATTTCGATTACGTCCACGACGCCGGCCGCCAATTGCGTTCGATGGCATCGGTCACGCTCACCACGTCGCGAATTTCGCGAACGTCGTGTACGCGCACGATGTCGATGCCCGCCGCGATTCCTAGCGCGACGGTCGCCGCCGTTCCATAGGTTCGTTCTTGCGGCGCGCGACCGGTGAGTTTCCCAATCGTCGATTTACGCGAGGTGCCGAGCACGGTTGGAAAACCCAATCCGACAAGGCGCGGCAGCGCTTGCAACATAGCAAGATTTTGATCCGGGGATTTGCCAAATCCGATTCCCGGGTCGAGCAAGATGTGATGCGCCGGAATTCCGCTACGAACCGCGCGCTGCGCGGCGCCGTCCAAAAATGACAGCACTTCGTCGACGACATCCCGTTCGTAAACGGCCACCGCTTTATTGTGCATGATCACAACCGGAACCCCGAGTTCGACTGCAATCGCAAGCAGTTCATCTGGTAGACCCCAAATGGAATTCAAGAGATCCGCGCCCGCAGCGTGCGCTTGACGAAAAACCGCCGGCTTAAAGGTATCGGCGCAGAGAATTTCATCCGGACCCAAACGCGAACGTGCCCCCGTAAGGACCGGAATCAAGCGCTCGAGTTCCGTGCGCTCTTCGATGGGCGTGTGACCGGGGCGCGTCGATTCTGCACCGATATCGATAAGGTCGGCGGACTGACGGGCTTGCTCGACTGCGCGAACGATCGCACCCTCGGCAGTCGGTCGGCCATCGCCTGAAAACGAATCGGGTGTGGCGTTGACGATACCCATGATATACGTCCGCTCGCCCCACACTAACTGCTTGGAACGGACGGTTAGGGCGCCGCGTTTACCG
>JALZBM010000274.1 GCA_030947385.1 Vulcanimicrobiota bacterium | reverse complement strand
CATGATCTCACGGCGAATCCCGCGATACTCGATGCGGCAAGCGATCCAGCGCCGCACTTGCGAAAATCGGACGATGTGCCGCGTCTCGTCGTGCAGCACGCCGCGATTCCCCATGATGAGTCCGCGTCCGGAGAGAGCCTCGATCTCGCCGTAGGGCGTGACGCGGTTTTGCAACGGCATCCGCAACGCATTCTTAGTACGCGAACAAAAGTCCGGCGTTGGCGCTTGCATGCCCGGCATTTTGCACGCCTTCCAGCGTAAAACGCATGTTGCGCCTCGGCCGCACGATGCCGCTGAAGCAGACCGAAAAGCGGTAGGTGGTCTCGAGGAACCCGCCGCTCGAACGCGCGGCATGCCCATTGCCGCCGGCACTTGAATCGTTGCCGGTCTGCAGCGTTCCGGTGAGCGCCACTTGTTTGCGATCGTATTTGAGGGAAAAACCGTGGCGCCAAAAACGTGACACTTGAAACTCAGCCTGCAACTGGAGTTCAGCCTGACACGGTACGGTGTTACCCTTGAGCCCGCCGGGGCCCGCCCCGGTGCTCAGCCTGATGCGCTACCCCTTTACCGTTGTATGTTGTGAGTAGAGTGCGTGCCAACGGCCGCTTTTATAAATGAAAACATCGCACGACATGACGCCCCGCTGCGCCCCGATCTTCGGCGCGTAGAAATTTACGATCGCCGTATCGCCTTCGATGGTGATGTTTCTGCCGCTGGGATGTTCTTTCATATACTTTGCGACCAGCCGTGCCATTTTGTCCGACGTCGCATTCTTTTTGGCGCTCGCGAGAATCTTGGATTTCGGCGACGCGACGCCGTTTGCGCCGATCGAGCGATACTGCGGCAGAAGCATGCCGTCGAGCCACGCGACGTCGCCATGCACCTCGGCTCGCGTCCAGTGATCGTCAACGGCGCTTACCGCCGCCGCACTTTTCTGCGTTTCGTCAACTCCGTTCGCGGCGGTCGCCGGCGTTGCGAAACTCCCAAATAGAATCGTGCAAAGCATCGAAAGTATCGCGCCGACTAAAAACCGTTTCAAAAAACAACTCCTTATAAGAAATCGGGAAAGCTTTAGTCGACGGTATTAGACGCTTGCTTGCGCAGTCATCGTGCTTCGCGCTCGCATGCGGACTTAAGCCGGTTTCTACGGAGGGGGCTTCGACAAGCCCGGCCCGACACGCTGGGACTCAACCTGCCGCTGGGGGGCAGGAGGGCCGGAGCGGGAAGTGGTCAATAGACGGTTCGCGTTAGCCCACGGAGGGAAGACTGAAGGCATGGGCTTTTCGTCGCATTCGGGTCGCGCAATCAGCCATAAAAGGATACAGCCAGCGGTGTACTTTTCCGAGGGGCAAACCGCCTCGATTACCCGTGAAGTCACGGCCGCCGACGTCGAGACATTCGCCGGGATCTCCGGGGACAACAACCCCGTCCACCTCGATCCGGAGTTTGCAGCCAAGAGCCGTTTCAAAAAACGAATTGCCCACGGGATACTGTCGGCCGGGTATATTTCGGCCGTTCTCGGCTCGAAGCTGCCCGGACCCGGCACGATTTATCTCAGTCAGAGCATCAATTTTAAGGCGCCCGTCTATTTGGGCGACCGAATCACGGCGACCGTGACGGTCTTGAATTTCCGCCCGGACAAGCACCTTCTCACCCTGCGCACGCACTGCACCAACCAGGATGGCCTGGTCGTTTTGGAGGGCCAGGCCGTGTGCCTCACGAGCGATGTCGTCGAGCCAAGCGAGCCGGCGAAAGCCGCGAGTTGACTCTGAAGTGCATATAGGTGTAAAATGCACCTAGTGTCATGAAGAACGCTCCGGATAGTAGAGAAGGAGCCGGCAAAGACACGGGGCTTCCTCCGAAGGGAACCCCCAAGAACTACCTGATGGCCTGGCTGCTCGTAATGCTCAAGGGATACAACCTGCACGGCTACGAGATCATGAAAGAGCTCAAAGAGAAGTTCGACGTGGTCTCCGACCCGGGGACGGTTTACCGGGCCCTGCGGCAACTCGAGCGCGACGGCTACATCAGTTCTTGGTGGGATCCAAAAGAGCAGGGTCCCGCCCGCCGGGTCTACACCCTAACGGATTCGGGCACGGAAGCGCTCCGCGTATGGAGCACCGCCTTGGAACTGTACCGGACCAACCTCGATGCGTTCTTCAATTTGTACACCGGCAACTGGAATAAACCGGATTAACTCAAAAGGAAGACCATCGCACATGAATTTTATCGATCTTTCGAACAAATCGTTCGAAAACGCCGTCGAGGCGACCACCACCAGCACCAATCGCGTTCTCGGCTACATCAAAGCCAGTTTCGAAGTTGTCGGCAAACCCTATAGCGCGACCACGCCGCAGGAGTTCGCGACCGAAAACTTCGACCGCACGACCAAGCTCGTCGAACTGCGCGAGATGTACCTCAAAGAGACCGGCAAGCACGCGGCAACCGTCGCGAGCGACACGCTGACCCACGCGCAAACGTGGCAGGCCGCAACGCAGGACGCCCTCAAAGGCTTCGGCGAGATCATGTCCTCGAACCTCAACTTCGTTAAGGAAACCACGGCGCAAAACATCGACGGCTTCACCAAGCAAGTCGCAAACGCCAGCAAGAACTAAGCCACTCGCGCGCCAAGACACCGGGAATGGATAAAGATCCGTTCTCGGTGTGGCGCGAGGCAGCCCAAATGAACGAGGCGCAAATGAGCGCCTTTTTTGAGAAGGCCGCCGGAACCGATGCCTTTGCCGAACAGCTGCGCAAGGCGCTAGAAGCCTACCTCAATGCCACCCAAGTCAGTCGCGAAAACGTCGAACGCTTCTTAAGCGCTTCGAATCTTCCGACGCGCGGCGAAGTCGCTCGCTTGACCGAACGTGTCGATACCCTTACGACGCGCATCGACGCCTTGATCGCCCAACTCCAAAAAACGAAGAAGAAAAAGAAGAAGCAGTAGGGATGACCGGCCCGGCTTTTTAATTGCCCTCGGACGAAGCATTTCGTTACGGAGGCAGAGCCGATGCTCGAAACTCGTCCGAAGCCATTCCAAGAATTCGCCCCGCTCGTGGGCAAAGTTGCGCTCGTGACCGGAAGCTCGCGGGGAATCGGATCGGCCATCGCCGCCGAACTCGCGCGCTGCGGCGCCCACACCATTATCAAT
>JALZBM010000273.1 GCA_030947385.1 Vulcanimicrobiota bacterium | reverse complement strand
AATAATCAGAGCCCTTAACACAGTCGAACGCATGGTTTTGCGGGCTGTCGTCTTCGCGATTACCGAGCGCCGCATTGATGCCCCCTTGGGCCGCGCCGGAGTGGCTGCGAACCGGATGGAGCTTGGAGACGATGGCAACGTCGGCGCCGAGTTCGGCGGCTTCAACGGCCGCCCGCATGCCCGCAAGGCCGCCGCCAACGACGACCACATCGTGCTTGATCAACTAACAACCTTTCCCGGGAGATGAAAAACCTTTTCCTCTTTATACTCCCGGAGAGCGGAGCGGGCCACTACCTCTGTAGTAAGGTTACGGCGTGCCTAAATTCGTGAGCGAACCGATCGCTGCGGTGATCGAGTCGTTCGACGTCGCAACGATGAGCCACGGAGAGCCCTCGCTGCCGTCGGGGTTCGTTTGGCGCGAACAGACGTTGATGGTCGGGGAAGTCTTGCGCACCTGGCGAGGGACGAAGGTGGACCGCGGCGATACGTACCTCAAGCGGCACTGGTTTGAGTTTCGCACAACGGACGGCCGGACCGCCGTCGTCTACTTCGACCGGCAGGCCAAGCCCGGGGCCGCGCGCTGGTGGCTCTATACGATCGCGCTCGCCGCCTCGCCGGGCGGTTCCCCGCCGCGCACGTAAAAGCGGTGTTGATTTTTCCCCGCCTGTTTTGCATGGTAGAGGGCTTCGTCCGCGGCGAACAGGAGGCTCTGCCCGTCCGTTCCGTCGTACGGAAACATCGCAGCTCCGATCGAACATTTGATACCCGCTTTGCGCAGCGATTGTAAGATCCGCTGGATGCCTGCTTCGGCGGCAATGCGGTCGGTCTGGGTCATCACGACGATGAATTCGTCGCCCGCGTACCTGCCCACGATATCACCCTTGCGCGCCGTACGCTTCAGACAATCCGCAAATGTTTTCAACGCGACGTCGCCGGCCGTGTGACCGCCGGAATCATTGATGGATTTGAAGTCGTCCAAGTCCAATATGACGTAGCAAAAGGGCGAAGCATACCGTTCGGCGGTGCTGAGTTCGCGTTCGAGCATTTCGCCGAGCGCGCGGCGGTTGGCGATGCCGGTCAGGTGATCGGTCAACGCGAGACGTTGGGTTTCTTCAAGCAGCTTGCGCGTCTGTTCGTATAGGCGGGCGTTTTCCACCGCGATTGCCGCCTGCGAGGCAAAATCCAGCAGCATGCGGACTTGATTTTCGGTCACCGGTTCCACCGGCGGCTGGTCGACGTAGAGCAGACCGCGCACGACGTCACGCGCGAGTAGCGGAGCGATACAAAACGAACCGTGCGTATCGCGCAAAGGCTTGACTTCGCCGTGCTCGCCCGTGCCGATAACGACTTGTTCGGCGCCGCTCGCAACGGCACAAAGCGGTCCGCCCTCTATGAAGTCTTTTTGATCCGCACACACCGTCACGTTCCCGGCTGCATCGCCTTCTAGCCGGCGCACGAGTTCGCCACCTTCAACGATATCGAACAGGATGACTCGCCGAAAACGCAGCGCTTCCCAAACGCCGCGCAAAACCATCGAGAGAATATCGTTGATATCCAGCGTCGAGTTGATGGTCGAGAAGACTTGCTGAAGCACGAAAAGCTCGGCGTTTTGCTGCGCGTACTCGTCGCGCTCCACTTCGAGCGACGTAACGCGGTCCCGCAAGCGCTCGACTTCGTCCTCAAGGAGGGCGGAGCGATCCACCTCGCTTGGATCAACCATGTGGGCGGCGGACATCCTCTCTAATAAGTCGGAAAAAAATATTCCAACGAGCCTGCCCCGGGCCGCAGCAAAAACTAGCGGTCCTAGCCGACAGGTCCGAGCCTACTTCTTACTGTAACGTCTTAACCCCGCGATACTTTAGCTGTGCCCAAGAGAGGTCCATTTCGGTCCGGTGAGTTCTTTCGTCCATCTCCACGTCCATAGCGAGTACTCGCTGCTCGACGGGGCCTGCCGCGTGGATCACCTCTGCCGCAGGTCGGCCGAGGACGGAGCCCCCGGCGTCGCTCTCACCGACCACGGCGTAATGTTCGGCGCGATGGAATTCTACTACGCGGCCAAGGACTATAAGCTCACACCGATCGTTGGATGCGAGGCCTACATCGCCCCCCGTGGGCGGCTCGACCGCACGGTCCGTGACGAAGCGCACGTCACGCTTCTCGCGGCCGATCTCGTGGGCTACCGTAACCTCGTAACACTCATTTCAAAAGGCTTCCTCGAAGGCTACTACTACAAGCCGCGGATCGATCTCGATCTGCTCGCGAAGCATCACGAGGGCCTGATCGTGCTCTCGGGTTGTATGTCCGGCTTGGTCGCCGCGCCGCTGCTCAAGAACGACTACGCGAAAGCCAAGGCCGCGGCCCAAACCTATATCGATATCTTCGGCGACCGTTTCTATATGGAGATCATGCGTCACGGCATGCCCGAAGAAGACGTCATCAACACGGGCTTGGTAAAGATTGCGCGCGAACTGAGCGTGCCGGTTGTCGCAACGAACGACTCCCATTACCTCAACCGCACCGACGCGCCGGCGCACGACGTGCTGCTTTGTATCGGGACGGGCAAGACCGTTTCCGATACGAGCCGGATGAAATTTTACTCCGATGAGTTTTATGTTAAATCGAACGAGGAGATGCGCGAACTCTTCGCCGATTTACCCGACGCCTGCGACAACACCGTTGAAATCGCCAAACGCATCGACATGCGCTTGCCGGAGAAGATTTTTCATTTGCCGGCCTATCCCGTTCCGCAACGTCCGGTTGAAATAACGGCCGAAGACTACTTGCGCGAAGTCTGCGAGACGGGCTTAGTGGAGCGGTACGGCGCGCAGCGCGTTGCGGGCGATGCCGCGCTGCGCGAACGGTTTGAGTACGAACTGGGCATCATCAACAAGATGGGGTTTGCATCCTACTTTCTGATCGTGTGGGATTTCATCAAGTTTGCCCGCGACCGCGACATTCCGGTTGGACCGGGGCGCGGCTCCGCGGTCGGGTCGGTGGTAAGCTACGTCTTGAAGATAACCGATCTGGATCCACTCAAGTTCAATCTGATCTTCGAACGCTTCCTCAACCCCGACCGGATTTCGATGCCCGATATCGACACAGATTTTTGCGTCGAGCGGCGCGACGAAGTCATCCGCTACGTTACGGATAAGTACGGG
>JALZBM010000086.1 GCA_030947385.1 Vulcanimicrobiota bacterium | reverse complement strand
TCCTTTCATATTGAAAAATTTAACTGCGCTAAATTTTTTGGGCATTCCGTTCGCTTTTTTGACTGCGCCAAAAAAACGAACTGCATGCCCCCCACGGCGACTTCGCGCCGCGGGCCCCCCGTTGGGTTACCTTTTTTGTTGGGTTATCTCAAGGGTACGTAGGTGCAGGCGGCGCCGGGGTGCAGGATGCCCTACCCTTGGATCATCGGTTTGTACAGAGGGCAACCTTAGGGGACGAATGTTCAGATATGAGGGGGCCCAGGCGCGTCATCAGACAATCGAAGGCGGGGACCAGGGGTGGCCAAGCTCGGCCGGCCACCCGCCCCGGCGTGTTAGACGGTCGCCAGGCGTAAGAAATTGGCGGCAATTTCTTCTCCGTGTTCGCTTAAGATCGACTCGGGATGAAACTGCACGGCAAAAATCGGCAATTCCCGGTGGGCAACGCCCTGGATCACGCCGTCGTCGCTCGTCGCGGTTGCGCGGAGCACGGGCGGCAACGTCCGCGGCAGAAGACATAACGAATGGTACCGCGTCGCCGTGAAGCGGTTTGGAACGGCTTCAAAAACGCCCGTTCCGTCGTGCGAAATAACCGACGTTTTTCCGTGCATCAACCTGGGTGCGTGCCCGATTGTTCCCCCGAAGAATTCGCCGATCGCTTGCAATCCCAAGCACACGCCGAAAACGGGCATGCGCCCTTGGACCGCCGCATCGAGCATCTGCAACGCTCTGGGCGCTCCCGACGGGTTGCCCGGCCCGGGGCCGATCAATAACGCGTCGTAACGCTTCAATAACGCAGGTTCGAGCTTTGCATCGTCGTTCAACACGACCTCAATGTGCGCACCCGCGCCGCCGAACAGATGCACGACGTTATACGTAAACGAGTCATAGTTGTCGACGAAGAGCATTTTTAACATTCAGGCGCCTCCCGGATCAAGCGCGCAGACGCAAACGGCAAGCACAGGAACGCGCGGAGTGAGGCCGGTGCGTGTCGTGGTCGAACGTCAAGCCACGTGCCTTAGTGGCGCAGCTCCGGATGGTCTTGTGTTAGCCCCGCAGCGTACGCCGGCGAAAGATTGTTGAGGATCTGACCGACGGAATCGGCCGGCATCAAGGCAAAAATACGTGCTGCATAACCGACCGGCTGCCTTTGAACGAGTTTGGCGGCGGCTTCTGCGTCCATCGACGACCAATACGACGCGGTGCGCCGCATATCCGGGGTGGCGTTTGCGGCGAGGTCGCTTCCTGGATTCGCCGCCAGGCCGGCACCGCCGGCGGGATTGAGTGCCACGAGTTTTCCCGGACGCTTTTCACGGTCCGTGGCGCTTTGCTGCACGGCTTGGTTGACCTGCGATTGCAGCGCGGAAATCTGCTTGTCACGCGCGGCGAGCTGACTTTTGCCGGCGGCAAGTTGCGTTTGCAGTTGCGCGATGGTTTTATCCCGCGCGCCGATTTGGTTGTTGAGCGCCACGAAGTGAAACGGTTTGCTTACCGTTTCAAACACCGCGCCGGAGACGCGCCACACCGGCGCGAGCGGACCGTTAAGAATAACGTTGCGCGATGGTTGCAACGTGAGTGCGGTCGCGAGTAACCCGATCGCAGCGAGCGGAAGAATAACTTTATGCCATTGGCGCGGTTTGCGACGCTGACGAGTGACGATCATAGTAGTGTGCCTCCGGATGACGATCGGCTATAACGGCGGGCGTTGCTATCGTCCATTTCGTTTTGTTCGTACTGCCGCTGGGCGAGTGCGTGCGCCTCTTTGCGGCGGCCTTTGAGTTTTTCCAGCGCCTTCTTCTCTTTTGCGGCTTCCAAGAGTCGCAAGCGCACTTCTTCGTGCTCGAGCTTGCGCTGCGAAACCAACGCCTGCGCTATGCTCACGGCACGGTCTAAGAATTCCAAGTGCGCGTAATGCAGGCGCAACTGCTCGCCGTCGAACGAACCGTGAGCTTCCCGCAAACTCACCGAGGTCGCCCGAAACTGTTGGTTTAAGTCGCGCAGTTCCACCATCGCCGCGTTGAGGGCGCTCTGTGCTGCGGCCAGTTCTTGCTGGCGTTCTTCTTCGATGCGTTTGCGGTGCTCGAGGACGGGCTGCAGTGCAAACTTGAAGCTCTTTGTCATGCAACGCTCATCAACTGCGCCAAGGTTTGTTCGTATGAAGCGTGTTCGTTAATCCCCTGACGAAGAAAGGCGCGGATGCTTTCAATCTTGGAGAGGGCCAGATCGACGCGCGGATTGGAGCCGGGTACGTACGCGCCGATATTGACGAGATCTTCGGCTTCGCGATACGTCGCGAGAATGTCGCGGATCGCGGAAGCCGCCGAGAGGTGATTTTGGTCCACGACATCAGACATCACGCGGCTGACGCTACCGAGGACGTCAATTGCCGGATAGTGATTGGCGGCGGCAAGCTGCCGCGAAAGCACGACGTGCCCGTCGAGAATCGAGCGCACGGCATCGGCGACCGGTTCGTTCATGTCGTCGCCGTCTACCAGCACCGCATAGAGTCCCGTAATGGTTCCCGCCTTCGAGGTTCCCGCGCGTTCCAATAACTTCGGTAGTAATGCAAAGACTGAAGGCGTATAACCGCGGGTCGTGGTCGGTTCGCCGATTGCCAACCCGACTTCGCGCTGCGCCATCGCAAAGCGTGTGACGCTGTCCATCATGAACATCACGTCCAAGCCTTGGTCGCGAAAGTATTCGGCAATCGTGGTGGCGACAAAAGCGGCTTTGATTCGCACGAGTGCCGGCTGGTCGCTCGTCGAAACGATGACGACGCTCTTCTTCAAACCCTCTTCGCCAAGGTCGCGTTCGATAAAGTCGCGGACTTCTTTTCCACGTTCGCCGACGAGCGCGATGACATTTACGTCAGCGGACGAATTGCGTGCGATCATCCCCAGAATCGTCGACTTGCCGACGCCGGAGCCGGCGAAGATGCCGACGCGCTGACCCTTGCCGCACGTGAGCATCCCGTCGATCGCGCGAATGCCCATCGATAACGGCGATGTGATGCGGCGGCGCGAAAGCGGATCGGGCGGTGAGGCGGTAACGGCGGCGCGATGATCGGCGATGATCCGGCCCTTACCGTCCATTGGATGGCCGAGGCCATCGAGCACGCGGCCGAGCAATTCATCCGTCACGCCGATTTGTAACGGTTTTCCCAGGCTGACGACTTCGGAGCCCGCACCGATGCCGGCGAGGTCGCCGAGCGGCATGATCAAGACTTTGTTATCGCGGAAACCCACCACTTCGGCCAGCACCGGCTCGGCCGTGCGCCGGTACCAAATCTGACAGGTCTCGCCGACCGCCATGTTTGGGCCGAGTGACTCCAACACGACGCCGATTACCTGACGGACTTTGCCGTTCTGCCGCACGAAATCGACGGACTCGACGAGCCGCACGTATTTTTCCGCAGAAAACACCGGGGGTGTCATAAGTTTACGATGCGCGCATGGCGGATGCGATGAGCGTATCGTCATCCGAGGGCGCGACGGGGACCGGATCGTCTTCCACTTGCAGAACCCGCTTGGCTTCTTTGAGTTGCGTCGAAATCTTGGCGTCGATCGTACCCGACTCGGTTTCCATAACGATCCCGCCGCGGTCTACGCGCAGATCTTCGACGATGCGCAAGTGCTCGATGTCCGTGCTCGCAAGCATTTTTTCTTTGTTTTCGCGGATCGTTTCGATATCGGCTGGATTGACGCGAACCGTCACGGTTTCGCGGGTGACCAGACGGCTGATCGCCGCCCGCGCCATCGACACCACTACGGAGCCGTCGAGCGTAATTTGCTGATGCACGACTTTTTCGGCGAGCGTCATGGCGAGTCGAATGATCTCGGGCTCCGCACCTTCGATAATCTTATGACGCTCGGCCCGCGCTACGTCAACCAAGCCGCGCATCGTGGTCAACATAACATCAAGCTCGGCGTCGGCGGCGTTGCGGCCGTCCTGACGGCCCTGCTCGAATCCGCCCTTGCGAGCATCTTCTTCAAGATCCCCGGCGTGCGCGGCAGCTTCGCTGATCAGCTCGATCGCGCGCTGTTGCCCTTCGTCGATGAGGTCTTTGGCATCCGAGTGCGCCGCATCAATTAAACGCACCACTTCTGCCCGCGCTTCGTCCCAATCAACGGGATTGGCTGCCGGAACGATCGCTTCGCTTGCAAGGGGTTCGAATCCGATGATTTCTTCAACCGGCGCGCTATGCCCATTGCCGTTGACCGTCGGGTCCACGTACAGGTTAGCCGGAACGTTGACGATATACGCGGTTTGCGCCATGCGGGCGCCTTTGACTACGCGGCCCAAAATCGCTACACCAGCCGTTCGTCTTTCGCGCCACGCGCGATGACGATTTGCCCGCTCTCTTCAAGGTTCCGGATGACGTCGACCACTTGCTGCTGCGCGCGGCCGACCTCGCGCATGCGGACGGGCCCGAGAACTTCGATCTCTTCTTTGAGAGTCGTCGCAGCGCGGGAAGACATATTCTTGAACACGCGTCCTAAGAGATCTTCGTTCGCCGCCTTCAGTGCGAGAGCGAGATCCTTGCCGTCGACTTCTTTGAGAATCCGCTGAATCGAACGGTCGTCGAGATTGATGATGTCTTCGAAGACGAAGAGCAAGTTCTTGACTTCGGCCGCGATCTCGGGATCGCGCTTGGCCAAGCCGTCGAGAATATTTTTCTCGGTTTCGCGGTCCACGAAGCCCATGACGTTTGCCAGGGATTGCACGCCGCCGGCTTTCGAGAAATCGGCACCGCTGACGAGCAGGCGCCGTCCCAGTAATTCGTCGAGCTGTTCAAGCACTTCGGGCGCCGTTTTCTGTAAAATCGCGATGCGCATCGCGACTTCGGCTTGCAACTCCGGAGGCAGCGCAGAGAGTACCGCACCCGCTTGATCCGGGGACATATACACCAAGATGAGCGCGATCGTTTGCGGATGTTCGTCTTGGATGAACTGCAGCAGCTGCGCGGGTTCCGTCTTTTTAATGAGTTCGAGCGGATTGCCGTGTTTGAGCGCCGCGAAAAGCCGGTTGGTCATGTCGTCGGCCTGACCGGTGCCGAACGAGCGCTCTAAGATTTCCTTGGCGTACTCGATGCCGCCTTCATTAATATATTTGAGAGCGATCGCCCGTTGATACGCTTCCGTAATAACGGCGTCGCGCTTCTCAATCGACACCGTCGAAATTTTTGCAATTTCAAGAACGATCCGTTCGACCTCGTCTTGCCGCAGAAATTTGAAGATGGTCGCCGAGAGTTCCAGACCCAAGGTGATGAGCAGAATGCCCGCTTTTTCAGGGCCGCTGACGTCCACCGCGGGCGCGTGGAACCCACCGTGATCGTCGTTTGCCGAGGCGCCGTCGAAAGCGCCGAGATTTACTATCGGAGAATCAAGCATGTCTACTCAGCCAACCATAACTTCACAAGCTTTGCGATACTGTCCGGATTTTCTTGGGCGACCGTCGTTACGTATTCGATCATCTGCTCGCGCGTCAGATCTGCAGCGGACCGGATGGGGGCCGCGATCCCGGGCGCTCCGTCGAGCATCGGATGCTCTTCGAACGGCGGCAACTCTTCTGCCAGCGCCGAATCGAACGACGGTAAACCGTTGCCCGCGGGACGGAAGGCCATTTGACGGCGCCGCGCCGCGAAGAATCCGAGTAGGCCGACTGCTCCGACGCCGAGCAAGAACCACGCCCATGTCGGAATGCCGAGCAACGCCGCCGGACTCGCAACCGTGCGCGTATCGGCGGTAACGGATGGATTAAACGGCACCGCCTCTACGGAAACTTGATCGCCGCCCGGCAAATTGAGCCCGGCTGCGGCAATAACGGTGTTGCGAATTTGTGCGACGTTGGCGGGCGTTAGCGTGTACTGCTGCACTTGGCTTGAGCTTGCGGTTCCGTTCGGGCCGGTCGTCGTGACGGTCGTGGCGCTCGCGCTCGGAACGTCGACGAGAACCGCTACGCTGGTTTGTAGCACCTTGCCGGGGGCGTCGATGTGCTTAGAATTTTGCTCGGAAATATTGAAATTTGTGGTCGTTTTTGACTTATTGTACTTGCCGTTGTTGCCCTGATTTTGCGCAAGCCCCTGATACGTGCCGATATTGCTCGTCGTTCCGGGAACGCCTTGCGGAATTTGACGGTTGGGCTGCGCGCCGGCGTAACTTTCATGTTCGCTTTGGTTCGAGAGAATGGTGCCTTGCGGCGCGAACGTTTTGGTTTCGCTCGTGTTCGCGTCGAAATTCATCTTGGTCGAAACGCGTGCAACGGCTTTTCGCTTGCCAAGCGTGTCGTCGAGCATCGACTGAATGTTCTCTTGCAGGTTTGTTTCGTAGCGCTGCTTTGCCATGAGCTGGTCTTGCGTGAGTTTAAGCGCATCGGCGCCCGTCGCGCCGTTGGCATCGGCCGTCGTCGCGCTTGGAACCAGGACGGTTCCGTTCTGATCGACGATCGTAACGTTTTCGGGTTTAAGTCCTTGTACGGCGTTTGCGACGAGCATCGTCATGCCGCGCACTTCCTGAGGCGAAAGCGTTTGACCGGCTTTGGTCTTAACCGCAATGCTGGCCGTTGTCGGCGCCTGCGTGCTCGTGTAGAGCGCGGCGTCCGGTGCGGCGATATGCACGCGTGCGGCTTCGACCGGATCCAAATTGGCGATCGTCCGCTGTAACTCGCCTTCGGTCGCGCGGTTCTTGGCAATTTTTTCTTGAAATTCGGTCATGCCGAAGTTGGTTTTGTCGAACAGCTCGTAGCCCGTGCCGCCGCCTTTGAGGGCGCCCGAACCCGCAATCTGCACGCGCTCTTCATATAAGTTGGATTCCGGAACGTACACGGTGGTCGTGTTGCCGGTGGTTTGCAACCGGTAATCGACTTTGTCATCCTTCAGATGTTGGGTGACGGCGACCGCATCGTCGGGCGCGAGGCCCGCAAAAAGAACGCCATACGCCGGGCGGTGGCCCATCGTCAGGGTTGCTAGCGTCGCAAGTCCGATCACGACAACCGCGATAACGCCGATCCCCAGAATGCGAGTCTGTTGATTTTGCGTTTCCCAAATTGTCCGCAGCCGGCCGGCTAAATCAGTCCACATCAACGAGATGCGATCCACTTAAATCCACCTAACGTACATGGCCGGCCTTGGCCCGACGCTCCGGCATCCTTGCCAGAGGACATACAACAGATTGCTAAGAGCAGTTCTGGCTGTTTTGTAATTGTATCGGCTCGTCGGGACTAACGCTTTAAGTCTTGTGAAAGGCGCGTATTAAGAGTCATCTAACTTTTGGCATAGCTGGCGAGCTGCGAGCGCTCGGGCCCGAGGGAAACGTGGTCGACCGGAATCCCGAGAAAACCGGTCAAGGCTTGCAAATAATGCTGGGCCGCGGCCGGAAGGCCTTCAATCGAACGGACGCTTGTAACCTCTTCTTGCCAACCGTCAAGATAACGCACCTCGACTTCGAGCCCGGGCGAACCGGCCGCTTCAAAACCCACAGCGTCACCGTGCAGACGATATCCGGTCACGATTCCGATTGTTGAAAAACCGCTCAGAACGTCTAGTTTTGTAACGACCGCGCTGGTCAGCCCATTGAGCCGCACGGCGTAACGCGCAGCTACTGCATCAAACCAGCCGCACCGGCGAGGACGGCCGGTGACGGTACCGAACTCGCGGCCGTTCTTGCGGAGCAGGTCGCCCCGTTCGTCATGCAATTCAGACGGAAAGGGTCCCGCGCCCACGCGAGTTGCATACGCTTTGACCACGCCCGTAACGTGGCCGATCGCGGTTGGACCGATGCCCAAGCCGATGCATGCCCCACCCGCAATCGTGTGCGAACTGGTCACGAAGGGGTACGTGCCGTAACCGACATCCAGCAGCGAACCCTGCGCGCCTTCGATCAACACGCGTTTACCGGACTCGAGCGCACCGTGAATATACTCTACACCATCCACAACGTGGCGGCTCACGCGTTGCGCCTGTTCCAGCGTCTGCGCGACCAATTCCGCTTCCGAAGGCAAGCCGCTCGCACCGCTCAAATGCAACGCGCGAGCCGTTAAGTTGAAACGGATCTTATCGGCAAGTGACGCCGGATTACGCAAATCCGCAAACGTCACGCCTGCACGCGCCGCTTTATCGACGTAGGCGGGACCGATGCCGCGCCCCGTCGTGCCGATCGCGCCGGCACCGCGAGCTTCTTCGTTCGCGCGGTCTTGCACGGCATGATAGGCCAGCACGACGTGCGCGCGGTCGGAGATCTTTATGCGCGTTACGTCGATGCCGAGCTTGGCCAAATTGTCCAGTTCGCCGAGCAATCCACTAAGGCTGATGACGGTGCCGCCGCCGATAAACAGCTCGGGCCGCTCGTGCAGCACACCCGACGGTACTATTCGCAGGGCAAGTTTTTGGTCTCCGACGATAATCGAATGACCCGCATTATCGCCCCCGCCGAAACGCGCGATGACGTCGTAATCTTTCGCGTAGAAATCGACGACGCGGCCCTTGCCTTCGTCG
>JALZBM010000272.1 GCA_030947385.1 Vulcanimicrobiota bacterium | reverse complement strand
CCGCGGAAATGCATCCTGAATACAGTGCCATTCAAAGTTTTGTCGGCGGCTATCCGGTGCTTGCAAACCGTAAGGTCGATAGTACGCTGCGCGTTCGGGATTCGGAAACGATCGTGTTGGGAGGATTGTTGCGCGACATCGACTCCGATACCGTGTCGAAAGTTCCGTACCTTGGTGACATACCGGTGTTCGGACAATTGTTTAAGAATCGGGCCCACACTCGCGAGCGTGACGAGGTCGTGTTTCTGATCACGCCCCACGTGCTGACCGGTAACCAAACGATTTCTCATTAAAGCGAATCATGCCATGCGGACCGAGATGAAGCAACGTGCGAAAATAAGAGTCCGCGCGTTCACCCTTCGGGCGGCTCAGGGTGACACGATGACCGCACCGGAGACGGCGCGCGGAAGACGCGAGTTCGCGAGCGTGCCTCGGGCGGGCTGGGGGGTGACAACTTGAGCGCGAGAAAGATGGCGCGGAGAAGACGGTCTATCGAGGAACTTGGACTGCCTTAAGGAAGTTCCGAGAAGATACTTCTTACTTCTAAGGAGAGCATGATGAATCGTATTCTTTCGTCTCTGCTGACTGCCGCATTCGTTGTTTCTTTGGCCGGAGCGGCCGGCGCCACGAGTAGCATGAAGGGCCACGCAATGATGGGCGGCCACCATATGGGCATGATGCACAAATGCGCCAAAGGCAAAATGTGGGTTCACGGCTATATGAAAAAAGACGGCACCAGAGTTAAGGGCTACTGCCGCGCTTAGCACCTAGGTTTTTAAAAAACCGCCGCCCTGCGCCGGCGCCGGGCGGCGTTCTTTTTGGGCTGGAAGAGAAAGGATTCATGAGTCAGCGCCGTTTTCGTATGCCCCATTTGGCCATCCAAATCTTGATCGGACTTGTCCTCGGCATCGCTGCCGGGGTTGTTTTTTATGGAAACCCCGCGCTCGCCGCCGTTCTGCGGCCGATCGCCGACATGTTTATTCGCCTTATCAAAATGATCGTCGTACCCATCGTCTTCTCGACGCTTGTAGTTGGCATTGCCGGCGTCGGGGATATGAAGCGCGTCGGACGCTTGGGGATAAAGACTCTCTTATATTTTGAGGCCGTTACGACGATTGCCATTCTGTTTGGATTGCTCGTCGGCAATCTGGCCAAGCCCGGTAGCGGCGTCAACCTCGGCGTGCTTGCAAAAGGCGATATTTCCAAATACGTGGCTACGCAGCATGCCACCGCCGGACACTCGTTTGTCGACCTGTTAGTAAACGTCATCCCCACCAACGTCGTGGATGCTTTTGCCAAAGGCGATATGCTGGCGGTGATTTTCTTCGCCGTATTTTTTGGATTGGGCGTGGCCGCGCTCGGGGAACGCGGCGCTCCCGTCACGCAGTTTTTCCGCGTCGTTGCTGATACGATGTTCTGGGTTACGAACCGCATTATGCAAGTTGCGCCGCTCGGCGTATTCGCGCTGATCGGACTAACCGTCAGCAAATTCGGAGTTGCGAGTTTGCTGCCGCTAGGAAAGCTCGTTATCGTCGTGTACGTCGCAATGATTCTGTTCGTGGCGATCGTGTTTTCGGCGATTGCCGCTCTCGCGCGCGTGAACTTACTTGCAATCATTCGCGCCGTTAAGGAAGAGCTGCTGCTCGCATACAGTACCGCGAGCAGCGAGACCGTGCTGGCACGAATCATGGAGAAGATGGAAGGGTTCGGATGCCCCAAGTGGGTGACGAGCATCGTCATCCCGACGGGTTACTCGTTCAACCTTGACGGCAGCACGCTCTATCAGTCCATCGCTGTGCTTTTCGTTGCGCAATTGTACGGAATTCATCTGGGCTTTGCGCAGCAAATCGCGATGGTGTTCACGTTGGCATTGACCAGCAAAGGCATAGCCGGCGTGCCGGGCGCGAGTTTTGTCGTGCTGCTTGCGACGCTTGGAACTTTGGGCTTGCCGATTGAAGGGCTTGCATTTATTGCCGGCGTCGACCGTTTGCTGGACATGGCACGAACGGCAGTTAATGTGTGCGGTAACAGCCTGGCTGCGGTAGTTATGAGCCGTTCGGAAGGCGTATTCCGCACCGAAACCGCGAGCAAAACGTGCCGTTCGTGGTCGTGCCGGTGCGCCCTTAAGGCTTACTCTTCCCCGTCGAAATAGTCGAGGTTCTCGGAACGAATCACTTTGCGCTGGGGGGAGCGTACAACGTATTTGTCGCTGTCCGGATAATAGCTGGATTCACCGACCGGGTTGTCGGCGACGACGTAAACCACGAGATCTTCGGTTCCGGTGTTCGAGAGCTGGTGCGCTTCTCCAGGCTTGAACAGAAAGGCGTCCCCCGGTTCGATATCCGTCACGCCGCCGTCGTGCCGGACCGTTCCCGTGCCGGAAATGACGTGGTAGAACTCCCACTGCATACTGTGAGAGTGGTAGACGTTGGGCGTACATCCCGGTTCGATCCGTTGAATCTCGATATCGAATGGATGCCGCAGCAGGGCGTCCGTGGATTGCGGCTCGCGGCCGAGCGCCTCGGATATTTGGCGTCCCGCGGCCCGGTATTTTCCGCCTGGAGACCCCCAGCGAAATTCGGGAACATCGCGCGAATTGACTTTCTTCATACGCGTGCGCTTCGTTCGGCGGGGACGGAAACCTTATTTCCGGCGGCGCGATGCTCCGCGTTTGCGTAAGTCTGCGATCAGTTCTTCCGCGTGTCCGCGCTCGAGGTAAGCGGCTACGGCGTGCTCGACGATGGATGATACGGAAATGCCGAACGCATCGCGGAAAGCGTTGACGCGCCGCGTGAGCGGCTCCGGAATTGTCACCGTGATGCGGGCCAGATTTTCGTGCCGCTTTCCGTTGTCGGCGACGGTCGTCAGCTTAAACCTATTTACCACACGCCCTTGCAACTGATAGACAGCTTGAAACCCGTCGGATGATTCCATGCCCTCGATATTCATCGCCGTTCCGAGCCATTGCCGGATTTTACCGGAGGCATCGCGCAGTGGAAACGACCGCGAAGCAAAGAGCTGGAACGTACCCGTGGACGCCTAACGCGGTCGATATTTCGCCTCGACCGGGGTGCCGTTCCGAATTCCATCGTGCCACCGCTGGGCCAACGACTCGACATCGTCGGGGTGGATGCAGGCGCGCCAGCCCTCCGCGGCGTCCCGTACGAAGGGTG
>JALZBM010000271.1 GCA_030947385.1 Vulcanimicrobiota bacterium | reverse complement strand
ACCAGGATGAGCGCGATGATTCCGACGTACGCCGGCCCATGGTAGATATTGTCGAATCCGAGGCGCAACACGAGCCGCGCTACCGGCGCAGGATACGCTGCAAAATAAACGCTTGCGTCTTTGCCTTGATCGACGATCACGCCGATGAGCGTCAGCAGCCCCCACGCGATAAACAAACAGACCGCAAAGAGCACGTTTGAAAAAGTGCGGAGAAAATCGGCGTATGCGGCGGCGAGAAAAGAGCGCTCGGGTGCCAGGGCTGCCATTATGTCTGTGCGCGCCACCCTTTTTCGAGAATCACGATGATCCAAATACTCACTTCAAACAGGACGTACATCGGAATGGCGAGTAGCGCCATCGTGAGCGGGTTGCCGTCCGGCGCGGCGATACCGCCCAGAACGAAGAACGCGAACAGCGCGTGACGCCGGTATTTTTTAAGGAAGGCCGGCGAAACGAGTCCGATGCGCGCGAGCACGATCATGACCACCGGCGTTTGAAAGATCAACACAAAGAGTAATAATAAAACTAAAACAAAATTGAGGGTCTGCGCGATACCAAAGGTCGCAGTTGCGATCTTGCTCGTTTGTGCGACCAGCGCGTGTGCGACGCGCGGCAACACGAGAAAGTGCGCGAAGGCTAGGCCGGCGGCGGCAAGCACGATCGACGGTGCGACGTAAGCGTAAACCATGCGGCGCGTCTTGGGATGAAAGACGGGCACGACGAACATCCAGAGCTCATAGAGCAGCACGGGCAATCCCAGAACGACCCCTGCGTAGATCGAAAACTTGAGTTCGAGCATGATAACGTCGGCCGGTCCGAACGCGTTGAGGCGGATGCCCGGAAAATACGCTTGGCTCAACCAAAAAATCATGTACTGCGAGGGGTAAAACAGCAGAACCGCGAGGCCGAACACGGTTCCGAGCGAGATCATAAGACGCGTACGGAGCTCCCGCAGGTGCTCCGTAAAACTCATCTCTTTCTGATCCCACTGCGGACCGTCGACCGTAGGCGGCCGGTTGGCTAACATCCGTTTAGAGGCTTTGCGTCCCTTTGTCGGGCGTCGGCGGCGGGACGGATTGACCGTCTCCCGTGGTTTGCGCGACGCCCTCCATCGGATCGCGGCGAGCGTATTCGGCGCGCCGGCGGGCATCTTCGCGGGCGGTATCCGCCGCGGCGTCCGCCTCGGCTTGACCGACCAAGAATTCTTTTTTCGCTTGCCCGGCGCTGCGTGCCAATTTTGGAAGCTTATCCGCGCCGAAGAGCAGCACCGCACCGATGACGATGATGCCGATAATTTCTGGACTCGCCCAGGCGAGCGTCGGAATGAAATGCATGGGGTACTCCTTTAGTCGCGGTTCAACGCTTCGGCCAGACCGGCGAGTACGCCGCGTGCCGGGACGGTACCGAGCGGGGCCAGCGAAAGTTGGGCTCTCTTAGCATACTGCGCGATTTGATCGCGCGTTCCATCCAAGCCGCCGTGCCGTTCGATGCCGGCGAGCATTGCGGGTAGCTCGGTATCGTCCCCGCTGCCGCAATAGAAACGTTCGGCCAGGGCGCGAAATTCGCGATCTCCGGCTGCCAAAGCCAGAATTAATGGGATTGTCACTTTTCGTTCGCGCAGATCGTTGGCGACGGGTTTGCCGAGGGTCTGTTCGTCCGCGGTCACATCCAAGAGATCGTCTTTCATTTGAAAGGCGACGCCGTAGTAGAGTCCATAGTCACGTAACGCCTTGATCCGCAGCGCGGACGCACCGCTCATAATGGCGCCGCATTCGGCCGAGGCCGCAAAGAGCGCCGCGGTCTTTTTGAGAACGACTTCGACGTAATCGGCAAGCGGAAGATCGAGGTTGCCCAGGGCGCGCAACTGTAAAACTTCACCATCGCAGATGTCTGCGAGCGTCGAGGAGAGGATGTGCGGAACGGGCGCCGGATACTGAGCCGTTACGTTCTTAAAAATCCACGCAAAAAGATAGTCGCCGGCGAGAACCGAGATGCGATTTCCGTAATCGACCGCCGTTGCATTGACGCCTCGCCGCGTGTCGGCTTTATCGACGACGTCATCGTGAATGAGCGTCGCGACGTGAATGAGTTCCATGTATGCCGCAAGCGGCAGATGGTCGTGCGCCGCTGCGCCGCTCGCTTCGGCGGCGAGGAGCGTCATCCGCGGGCGCAAACGCTTTCCTCCGGCGGCCAGCATGCGGCGGACCGCTTCGGTAATAAGCGCGTTGTCGGTAGAGAATTCGTTGCGGAAGAACGCTTCGACCAGCGAGTAGAGGCTCTCGTCGGATTGCTTTTGCTCGATCATGCGGCCGTTCCGTAGTGAATGGCAATCGAACCGCCCATCAAGCGCTGGTATCCGCAATCGATAAATCCGGCATGCGCGAAACGGTCCCGCAGTTGATCCGCGTTGGGGTGGTTGGTGAGCGACGACGGAAGATACGAATACGCCCGTTTAGATCCGCCGACGAACGCGCCGATAAGCGGAACGAGGCGATAGAAATACACGTCGAAGACGCGTTTGAAGAGTGCATTCGGCGCTTTGGAAACATCGAGATTGACGAACCGCCGGCCGGGTTTGAGCACGCGCTTGATTTCGCGCAAGGTGGCATCGATATCGACGACGTTGCGCAGCGAAAAACCCATCGTCGCCCCGTCAAACGTTGCGTCCTCGAACGGCAGCGCCATGACGTCCCCCTCGAGAAACCGCAAATCCGCGCCCGCCGCCTCGCGCACCGCCCGCGCCCGCGCACCCGCCAGCATCGGTTCGCAAAAATCGATTCCGCTTACGTGTAATGTCGGATCGCGCCGCAGTAAGTGAAAGCTGACGTCGCCCGTGCCGCAGCAGAGGTCGATGACGCGTCCGCCCGGGGGAGCGGCTAACCGCTCGATCGCGTTGCGCCGCCAACCCTCGTCGAGTCCTGCGGTCAGCACGCGGTTTGCCGCGTCGTAACGCGGAGCGATAGCGGCAAACATCTCTTTGACGAATGCGCCTTTTTCGGTGTCGGGGCGGGGGGAGGGGGTCACGGTCATGGTGGCCTCCCCTGCTTTCCATCCGGAGGCGGCCCGTCCCCGTTCCCTTGCCGAACGCGGGCGCGACGGGATTACACCGACATGCTCGCGCTCTCTTCGACCACCAATGTTGTCGCCGCAATGCATCGCGCACATTCGATCGTTTTTACCGCATACGTCCTGGG
>JALZBM010000270.1 GCA_030947385.1 Vulcanimicrobiota bacterium | reverse complement strand
CCCGTGACCATTCGTCATCGTATCGGCATGGTGTTTCAACGCCCCAATCCGTTTCCGAAGTCCATTTACGAAAACGCCGTTTACGGGCCTAAGATTCACGGCGTCCGCAATCGCAAACAGTTAATGGAAATTTGCGAACGCAGCCTGCGCCGCGCCGCTTTGTGGGACGAGGTTAAAGACCGTCTGCACGAATCGGCGCTCGATCTCTCAGGCGGCCAGCAGCAGCGCCTGTGCATCGCACGAGTGCTTGCCGTCGAGCCGGAAGTCATTCTGATGGACGAGCCCGCATCGGCCCTCGATCCGATCGCAACCTCCAAAATCGAAGATCTCATCAGCGAACTTGCGCACGAGTATACCGTTGTCATCGTCACACATTCGATGCAGCAGGCGGCTCGAATCTCCGACAATACGGCATTTTTCTTGCTCGGGGACCTCATCGAAATCGGCAAGACGTCGGACATCTTTACAAAGCCTCGCGACAAGCGAACCGAGGATTATATCACGGGCCGCTACGGCTAGGCGGGCGCTTTTTTCCCAGGTGCTACGTACGTAGCTAGGAATGGATTAAATGTCCATCTTAAGGCGGCCTTAAATCCACCTTAATACAGGCACTCTACACTGATGGCGTCACTCGTACGCTTCTTATAAGGAAATTCTAGTGCGAAATTTTTTGGCGCGGCTACTTCTTGGCGCGTCGGTCTTCGTGTTGAGCGCAACCGCAGTTGTGTCGGCGCAAACATCGGCCACACCGGCACCGGCTGCGGCTCCCACCTCAACACCTGCGGCCGGCAATCCGATTAAGCTTAGCGGCAATCTGCGCGCGTTCTACTTTACGCGTAGCAACGCCGTGAACTGCGACTCGATCGTCCCGACCCTCCTTCCCAAACCGAGCGCCGGAACCACCGGCATCCCCTGTAACGCAACGGCATTCAACTCCGGTGGAAAGATCCACGCCGACTATCAATTCGGCAAGACGCCCTTTAGCTTGGGCGCGAGTTATTTTGGAGCCGAGCCGTTTGGAGCCAACGGACGCAATCCGGGATTCAATCCGCGCATCGACAACTCGGTCCCGGGATATGAGATCTCGCTTCTCGGCGAAGCGTATCTTCAATATAAGAACAAATTTGTAACGGGCCAAGTCGGTCGCGAAGTCATCAACACGCCGTGGGCAAACGCTTCGGACTCGCGCATCACACCGGTCAGTTTCCAAGGTGCGTGGATTTCGGGTAACGTCTCCCCCACCGTGACGTTAGGTGCTTACTACATGGGCCGCTTCCGCTCGCGGACCACGTCGGCGTTCTATAACAGCACGCTGCTGACGAGTTGCAATCAGCAGACACCGATCGCGGGCTACTTCCAGCCCTCGCCGCCCGCTGCCGGCTCGACGCCGCTCGCCGGTGCCGACCCGTGCGCGAACCCGCTCGCACGGCAATCGAGCAAGGGATTCGCGATGTTTCAAGTTACCAAAAAATTTAATCCGACGTGGGTTGCGAATATCTACCAATACAATGTGTACGACGTCGTAAATATCACCCACATCGACACGAAGTACAATTTTCTTCCCAAAGCCGCGACCAATCCGTTCCTGGCCGCACAATACATTGCAGAATCCGACACCGGCCGGGCCCTGGCCGGCGCAATTCACGCGCATATGTTTGGATTGCAATACGGTATGAGTCTCGGACATAATATCGACTTTGCCGCGGGCTATAACCAGTCGCCGCAAACGGTTTCCGTCGCGGCACCCGGCAAATGCGCGCAGATCCCCGGCGGCGTGTTCGGCGGCGTTGCCGGACCGCAAGTCACCGGTTATCCGGTTGGAACCGTCTATTGTTATGGTGGCGGCATCGCCTCACCCTACACGGACAGCTATGCTACGGACCCGCTGTTCACGACCCAGATTTCGCAAGGCATGGCGGACGTCCACAAACCCGGCACCGGTCTCAAAGCCGCGTTGACGTTCCAGACAAACGATCGCCGCTTTAAAGCCATCGTCAGCGGCGCGCAATACTATTACGGGTTACCCGTCGGCATCGCGCCGGGAACCCCGGGTTACACGTCCGGCCAAATCGCAAGCTCGCAAGCCAACGCCGTCGATAACCGCAAAGAACTCAACGTCGACGTTACCTACTTCTTTAATAAAGTCGATCCCAAAAAAACCTACCGCGGTTTTTCGCTTCGCCATCGCTACGCCGACCGGTCCACGTTTTTCGGTGCCGGAGCGACGGCAACATCGAATCCCGACTTCAAGTACAACCGCACGCAGCTCGAGTTCACTTTTTAAGCTCTCGCCTTCATGAGGATCACTATGTTTAAGAAATTTGCAATAGCAACGATCGCTGCTACGCTCCTTGCGCCAATGGCTGCATTCGCAGACGTTAACGTAACCGCGTCCGGTTCGTCTGCGCTCTTGCCTCTGGTCAAGGAATCCGCGCAGGGCTATCAGGCCGCTCATCCCGATGTCAAAATTTCCGTTTCGGGCGGCGGCTCGTACGTCGGTATCAACCAAGCGCAATCGCATTCGGTCGACATCGGCGACTCCGACGTCATCGCCCCGGGCAACAGCCATCTCAAGGATCACAAAGTTGCGGTTGTCGGATTCGGCGTCATCGTTAACCCGAGCGCGGGGGTTTCGAACCTTTCCCGCAAGCAACTACGCGATATCTTCTCGGGCCGTCTCAACAACTGGAGCCAAGTGGGCGGCAAAGACGGACAGATTACCGTCATCAATCGTCCCCGCGCCTCGGGAACGCGCGCCGTATTTAATGCAACCGTGATGGGCACCTCACGCATCAGCGAACAAGGGCTGGTCGAAGACTCCTCGGGTACCGTCGTCAATACCGTCGGCTCGACGCCGGGATCCATTTCGTACGTCGCGCTCGGCTACACCAAAGGCAAACCGGTAACCGTTCTTAGGGTGGACGGCGTTTCGGCCGATGACAACAACATCCGCAACGGCAAGTATGCGATCTGGTCGTACGAACACATGTTCACGCATTCCGGCAGCCCGGCTCAAGCCGAAGACTTCATCAAGTTCGTTGCCAACAACAAAGATGTGATCGAAAAACTCGGCTACATCTTGATCTCGACGATGAAAGTAAAAGAGACCGGACGCTAAGCGCAAGCTCGCAATCGCGACAAAAGCCCAGGGGTAACCCTGGGCTTTTTGCGCGAATAGGTGGCCCCGATGATCGAAGCAACAT
>JALZBM010000085.1 GCA_030947385.1 Vulcanimicrobiota bacterium | reverse complement strand
CCCCAAACCTTCGCAAAAATGATTCCGTACCTGTTGCTCTTTGCCACGTTCGTCTTTGCGGTTGCGCCGCTGCTGGCCAAACCGCGAGCCACACCTGCACGGCATACGCCGTTGCAATTGCTCGCGCAGTTCTTAACGGCAATTTACGGCGGTTATTTCGGGGCAGGCATCGGCTTTCTGATGCTCGCGATTTTGACGTTCTCGGGCCTGCCGAACTTCAACGCGATGAACGCAATTAAAAACGTGCTGGCCGCAGCGATTAACGGCATTGCGCTGGTGCCGTTTATTGTGGCCGGCGTGATCTTGTGGCCGCAAGCGGTGCTCATGGCGCTCGGGGCCGTTCTCGGCGGATACCTCGGAGCGCGAATCGGACGCAAGGTTCCCGCGCGGGCAATGCGCGTGGCCGTGATACTGATCGGACTTTCAATGGCCGCGTACTTCTTTGTACGCAACGGCTTACACGGGTAGCGTCGCGCGCACGGGTTGATCGCCAACCGTTGTTTTGGGCGCCGGCGCTGCAGACGAGAAGCGCGGCTCGATGTGTTCTGCAACCCAGAGGTACAACGTCGGAATCACGATTAAAGAAAGTAACGTCGAGCAGATCAAGCCGCCAATGACGACGGTGCCGAGCGGCGCCTGGCTCGAACTTCCGGCTTCCAGGCCCAAGGCGAGCGGCGTCATCCCGCCGATCGTCGCAAGCGTCGTCATCAAAATCGGACGAAGCCGTAGGGGTGCTGCCTGCAGAAGGGCTTCGCGCGCGCCGGCACCTTCGTGGCGCAATTGATTGGTAAATTCGACAACCAAGATCGCATTTTTGACCACGATCCCGACGAGCATCAGCACGCCGATGAATGCCGTGAGCCCGAACGACCGGTGGGTTATGACCAGAGCCAGCACGACGCCGGCCAGCGAGAGCGGGACCGCCATAATGATCACGAGCGGATGCAGTAGCGATTCGAATTGCGCGGCAAGCAACATATAGATCAGCAAGATTGCAAGAATGACGATCAAGCCCAGACTGTTAAACGCGGTACTTTGTTGCGTGCTGCCCGGCCCGAAACCCCAGTAGTACCCGCTCGGCATCGTTACGCGATCCATCACTTTTTGCGCCGCTGCGGTAACGTCGCCGAGCGCGCCTCCATTAAGACCCGCTGTAATCTCCGATTCGCGCTGTTTGTTCATGCGGGTCGTTTCGGATGGTCCGCTGCCAACGGTTACGCTTGCAACGCTTGAAAGCGGAATCGTTTGCAGCGTGTAGTTCTGCCCGGGCGTCGCCGTGGACGAAGAAATCAATGCGGATCCGGAGTTCGTGCCGCCCGGAATTGAAAGCGATAGACCGGCCACCGATTGATACGAGCGCCGCTGGTTTGCCGGCAACTGCACGATGATCGGCACCTGCGTTCCGCTGATTTGCAAATACGACGCGATGGAGCCGCTCGTGGACGTGTCGATCGCTTGAGAAATCTGCGTTGTGGACAGGCCGAGGCTGGCCGCACGAACGCGATCGATCTGCACGTTTAACTGCGGTTGCGCCTGGGTCGACGCGACATCCGGAGCACTTATTCCCGGAATTTCCGCGAGTGCGGGAAGGGCACTATGGGCGATGCGGTCCAGCGTTGCGAGGTCGGGACCGTAGATCATAATCGACAATTCGTTTTGACCCTGCGAGAGAATTCGCGAGACAATATCCGTCGTACGTCCGAACGCTTGCAGCCCCACGATCGGGGCGCCCATCAATTTGCGCATCTGCGCGCGCCGCTCCGGCGTCACGGTGCCCCCGCCTCCTCCGCTTCCTGCGGGTCTGCGCGCGCGCATGCCGGTTAAACCGGATTGCCACATCGTTACGAAGGCGCCGGCGTCGGTGCTGCTCGTTCCCGGACGAAGGGTAATTTGCAGTTGAGACTGATTGGTCTGCACGCGGCCACCGCCACCTCCGCCGCCGCCCGAGCCGACCGAAGCTGCGATGTCGACGACGCGCGCGTCGTTGCGAAAGCGCCGTTCAACGTCTTTCGTAATCGTGTCCATCACGCCGAGCGCCGATCCGGTCGGCATGCGGAGCGTAAAGGTGACGAATCGCGAGTTCGTCGCGGGGAACAGTTCGGTCGCCACGACGCCGAACTTTAACGCCGCCAGCGTCACGAAGAAAATAATCGCCGCGGTCGCAAAAACCGGCGCGGGATGTCCGAGCGACCACGTTAATATTTTTCTGTACCGCTCGGCAAATTTCTCATAGCCGCGATCGAAGGCCGCACTAAATTTCGCGTAACGGCTCTTCGGCGCGCCGTTGGTTTGAGGACGTTGTTTCGACCAAAGGCGGGTCGCGAGCATCGGAACCGTGGTCAAGGCGACAAGCAGCGAGATTCCGACCGCACACATCACCATGACGGCGAAAGGCGTAAACAGCAAACCCTGCAATCCGGGAATGAGGACCAGCGGAACGAAAACGGTAATAACCGTAATCGATGAGGCCAGCACCGCGCTGAAGATTTGCGTTACCGCCGATTGCGCCGCTTGCACGATGGTTTCACCCCGCATGTAGTGGCGGTAGATGTTTTCGATGACCACGATCGCATCGTCAACGATCAGCCCGACGGCAAGCGCGAGTCCTCCGAGGGTCATCGTGTTGAGCGAATAACCGAACAGGTATGCTGCGAAGAGCGTTCCTAAGACTGAGATCGGCAGCGATACCGCAACGATCATAGTCGAGCGCCATGAGTGCAGGAAGAGCAGAATGACGAGCACCGCCAGCACGGCACCGTAGATCGCCGTGTGTTCGAGTGCGTTGATGGCGTCGACGATAAAACCCCGTTGATCGAAGATGACGCCGATGTGCATCGTCGGGTAGCGTTTTTGAATTTCCGCGATCTTTGTGTACACATCGTTCGCGGTGCCGACGACATTGGCGTCCGGTTGCGCGGTCACCGAAAAACTCAGCGCCGGCTGTCCGTTGAGCCGCGTAAACGTGCGCTGCTCTGAAATCGAGTCGGTCACTTTTGCCAGGTCGCGAACGAAAACCGGTGCGCCGTTTTTGGTCGTGACGACGGTGTTCGCGATTTCTTGTTCGTTCCGGTACAGCGCGGCGGTCTGGATTTGATATTCGTTTTGTGCGATCTGTACCACGCCCGCGGGCAGGTTGACGTTTTCCGACTTGATCCGCGACACGAGTGCGTCGGGAGTGAGTCCGTAAGCGGCCAGAAGTCCGGCATCCGGTTCGACCATGATTGCCCGGGTCTGGCTTGCGTTTACGCTCACCGAACCGACGCCCGTGACGGCGGAAAATTCATCGGCTAGGTAGTTGGTAAAGAGGTCGTTCAGATCGCGCTGCGTGCGGCCGCTGTCGGTGACGAACGCGGTAACGACCGGGAGCGAGTTCGGGTCGAACTTGTTGATCTGCGGCGCCTGGAGCGTCGGGTCGTTCGGCAGCTGGCTGCGAATGCGGTCGACTTGATTTTGAACGTTTACGGCCGCAATATCGATATTGACGCCAAAATGGAACTGGGCGCGAACGCGACTCGAACCCTCGGAGCTGGTCGATTCGATATTGTCGATTCCGGGGACGCGGCTGACCGCGTTTTCCAGCGGCCGTGTCACGAGCGTTTCCATCTGTTCGGGCGCCACGTTGGGGTACGAGACGTTGACGCTGATAACGGGCGGCGAGAAGCTCGGCAGAAGCGCGATGGGAAGGCGGGGAATGGCAAACACGCCCAGGAGCACGATGGCGCAGGCGATCATGGCCACGGCGACCCGCCGGGTGACCGCAAATCTGGCAATGGGGTTCGTGCGCGCTGGCGTCTCCGAAGGGCTAGGCAAAAGTCAGGGGCTCCGGACTACGGTCTGAGGTGCAGAATGTACCCAATCCTAACGCGCTTGCCTGGGATGCGCTTGGGAGCGGCATTTGCCCTTGCTCGAGGCAGCCGCCTGTGATAGAGTTGCAAAGTTTTCGGGTCCGCAACAAGACCCTTACCCGCTGCCCGCCGCGAAAGGTGGGCCTCCCGCAAGGGTGTCCAAAGTGTGGAATTCCATGAAAGTCGACTACGAAGTCACCTATATCTTGCGCCCTGCGCTCGAAGAGGCGGAAGTCACCGAACGCTCCAATGCCATTTCCGACGTTCTCAAGAATAACGGCGGCGACGTGAGCAACGTCGAGCTTCTCGGTAAAAAACGCCTGGCATACGAGATCAACGATCTGCGCGAGGGCATTTACGTCGTTATGACGTTTAAAGCCGAAGCCGTTGCCGCCAAAGAACTCGAGCGCCAGTTGCGCCTGAACGAAGATGTCATGCGCGCGCTCGTGATCAAGCTGGACAAGCACGCTTTGGCCGCCGCTGCGGCCGGACCGCCGCCCATACCGGCCCCCTCGAACGTCTAGACGTTTCAAAGTGTCAGGGTGATGGCACATCACACCGGCATACTTTGCTTCTAATGCACTTTCAACGAGGAGATTTCTTTTATGGCAGGTTCATTTAATAAGGTCGTTCTGGTCGGCAACCTCGTGCGCGATCCGGAGATTCGCTATATCGCAAGCGGCGCGGCGGTCACCAAGTTCACCCTCGCGGTCAACCGCCGCAGCAAGCAGCAAGAAGAAACCGATTTCATCGATATCGTCGCTTGGGAAAAGCTCGGCGAAATCTGCAACACTTACCTTAAAAAAGGCATGAGCTGCCTGGTCGAAGGCCGTCTTTCGGTGCGCTCCTATGACGATGCCAAGATCAAAGACGATACCGGCAAGCCCATCAAGCGTAAGGCCGCCGAAGTCGTCGCAAACAACATGCAGATGCTGGGGTCCAAGCAGGGCGGCATGGACGACGGCGATCACTTTGCAGCCGCCCCCGCGGGCCGCAGCACCGAACCCGATCTAGACGAAGAAATTCCGTTCTAACGTTCCAACTCAATGACTAAGGAATAAAACATGGCAGCTACCAAACCGAAGCGCGCGGTAAAAGACCGGCGCCCCAAACGCAAGCCGTGCAGTTTCTGTGCGGAGAAGACGATCGACATCAACTATAAGGATGTGGGCCGTCTCAAAAAATATATTTCCGAACGCGGAAAGATTCTGCCGCGCCGCATCTCGGGTAACTGCGCGCGCCATCAGCGCTTTCTTACCGTCGCGGTAAAACGCGCGCGCGTTATCGCATTCCTGCCCTTCGTTGCAGACTAGGCGTTCACGATGAAAGTGATTCTGCTCGGAGATGTGAAGGCGCTCGGTAAACAGGGCCAAATCGTTGACGTAGCCGAGGGCTACGCGCGCAACTTTCTCTTGCCGCGCAAACTGGTCGCCGAAGCGTCCCAGGGTGCGGTTGCCGTCCTCGCGGCCCAAGAGAAGGCCAAGAAAAAACGCGACGAAGCGAACCTTGCCGAAACCAAAAAGCTCGCCGAATTGTTGGAGAGCAAACCGCTGTCCGTGCGCGCAAAATGCGGTGGCAACGGTAAATTGTTCGGAACGGTAACCAACGCCCAGATCGCCGATGCGATCGGGGAAGAGTTCTCGGTCGACGTCGATCGCCACAAGATCGAACTAAAAGCGCAGATCAAGGCGTTAGGCACCTACCCTGTTGAGATCAAACTCGGCAGCCACATCGTTGCCAAGGCCACCGTTACCGTCATCGCTGCTTAACCGCATTACAAGTTCTGGAGGCACTCGTGCCAGGCGCCGCCGATAATCCTTACGCCTCGCGTTTCCGCCGCAAATTCAGCGGCGAAGACGAGTTGAGCCGTTATGTCGCGGCCTTGTACGACGTTCTCGGAAGCGTCTTAGGACCCGATAAGATCGTGTTGCGCGCGGGCAAGCTCGGCGCGCTCAAACTCATGAAATCCGATGCGGTCGCCGACCGCATCGTCGCGCTGCAACGTCTGGTCTACGAAGATCCGACGGTCGAGCGCGTAACCGGGCGCGCGCAACTGCGCCGCGCCGTCGGGGAGATCGAAGACGGTCTGGCCGACCTTATCGCGCAAAAAAACGTCGAAACGTCCATCGACGATAAGATCACAAAAAAAATGTCCGAGCGCCATCAGGAGTATCTTAAAGATCTCAAGATGGAGGCGCTCAAAGAGGATGCCGGACCCGAGACGCCCGCCACGCAGCGCAAACTCCAAGAACTTAATGCGCTCTCGGAACGCGGCCTTTCAGCTTCGGCGCTTGCTCTGTTGCGGCCACAATCGTTCAAAGAAATCGTCGGACAAGAAGCCGCGATTAAGTCGCTGCTGGCAAAAATTTCATCGCCCTATCCGCAGCACGTCATCCTTTTCGGACCGCCGGGCGTCGGGAAAACGACGGTCGCGCGTTTGGCACTGGAAGTCGCCAAGACCCGCGCCTACACGCCGTTTAAGAAGGACGCACCGTTCGTTGAAGCGAGCGGGTCGACGTTGCGCTGGGACCCGCGCGAAACGACGAATCCCTTGCTGGGCAGCGTGCACGATCCGATCTATCAAGGATCGCGGCGCGATTTTGCCGAGAGCGGTATTCCCGAACCGAAACTCGGCCTGGTAACCAAAGCGCACGGCGGCGTACTATTTATCGACGAACTCGGCGAAATGGATCCGATGATGCAGACGCGGCTGCTCAAAGTGCTCGAAGATAAAAAAGTCGGGTTCGAGTCGTCCTACTACGACGAGACGATGCCGAACATTCCGGAATACATTAAGAAGTTGTTTTCCGAAGGGGCGCCGGCGGATTTCATCCTGATCGGCGCGACCACGCGTGAGCCCGAAGATATCGACGCCGCGATTTTATCGCGTTGCGCTTCGGTCTATTTTGAACCGTTGACGCAATCGCAGATTGTGAGCATCGTGCAGGGTGCGTTAAAGCGCCTTGGCGCGAAGGCCGCGCGCAGCGTGCCGGGCCTCATCGCCTCGTACACCATTGAAGGCCGCAAGGCCGTGCAAATCGTCGCGGATTCCTATGGGCAAGCGCTCTACCGCCTGAATGCAAAGGAGCCCAAAGCGGTAACGATTGCCGAAGAAGACGTAAACGCCGTCGTGCAGGCGAGCCGGCTCGTGCAACACACCGTCGTGAAGGGCCGCCCCATTCGCGAAATCGGCAAAACGTTCGGACTCGGCGTAATGCACTACCTCGGCAGCATCATCGAAATCGAGGCGGTGGCATTTGCCGCGGCCGAACCGCGAAAAGGCAGTGTGCGTTTCAACGATACGGCCGGCTCGATGGCAAAGGATAGCGTCTTTAATGCGGCTGCCGTCGTGCGCGCAACGTCGGGTCTCGATCCGGCCGATTTCGACGTTCACATCAACGTGATCGGCGGTGGCAACATCGACGGGCCCTCAGCGGGGCTTGCGATTTTTATGGCCTTGTATTCATCCATGACCGGCACGCCGTTGCCGCAAGATATTGCGATCACGGGCGAACTCTCGATTCAGGGAAAAGTGCGTCCGGTCGGAGGCGTTGTAGAAAAATTGTACGCCGCGCGCCAAGCGGGCATGCGCGCGATGATCGTACCGAAAGAAAACGCGCGCGAAATCGATTCGGGCCTCTCGGGAATTGACATTATTCCCGTGGCGACGATCGAGCAAGCCTTCCGCGCTCTCGCTGTCCACAAGAAATCCACAAATCCATACACAAGGCAAGCGGCTCGCCCGCGCCGCAGTTCTACCGTTCGCTCATGACGTTAACAAATATGCCCGTCATCGACCGGATTCCGCCGCAAAATTTAGAGGCGGAGATGGCGTTGCTCGGTTCGATCTTGGTGGACCGCGAGATCATGTCGGTCGTCGCCGAGATCGTGAAGCCGCCGGATTTCTACGCGCACGTTCACGAGTCGATCTATCAGGCTATCGTCCAACTCTACGACCGCGGCGAGCCCTTAGATAAGATTACCGTCGCCGAAGAACTAAAGCGTCGCGGCATTTTAGAGAAGGTCGGCGGTCTATCGTATCTCTCGGCCTTGATGGATACGGTGCAAACCGCCGCATCCGCGACGTACTATGCCAAAATTGTGCGTGAAAAATCCACGCTGCGCGGGCTCATTCACGCGGGCACGCAGATATCGCAAATCGGTTTTGAATCCGAAGAAGACGTGGACGGCGCGCTGGACAAATGCGAACAGCTTGTCTACGAAGTGGGCACCCATCAACTAAGCGGTGAGTTCACGCAAGTCAACCGGCTGCTCAAGCCCGCCTTCGAGCAAATCGACCGCCTGTTCCATAGCCGCGGCGACCGCACGGGATTCACCACGGGCTTCCGCGACATCGACGCGATGACGACCGGTCTGCAACCCGGAAATTTCGTCATTATCGCCGCCCGGCCCGGTATGGGCAAAACGTCGCTCGCGCTCAATATGGCCGCAGCGGCCTCAGAAGCCGAGCACCAGCCCGTTGCGTTCTTTTCGCTCGAAATGACGAACGACGAACTGGTGCAGCGCTTGATTTGTTCGGAGGCGCGGTTAAACTCGATCGACTTGCGCAAGGGCAATATCAAGCCGCATCAATGGGAAGAAATTTCTCGCGCCATGGGCGTTTTGAACGAGTTGCCGATCTACCTCGACGATCAAGGCGCGATCACGGTATCGGAAATTCGTAGCCGGTGCCGCCGCTTGAAGTCGGGTCAGGGTTTGGGCGCGGTGTTCATCGACTAT
>JALZBM010000269.1 GCA_030947385.1 Vulcanimicrobiota bacterium | reverse complement strand
CACCTTCGTCCAGCGCGACGGGCTTTCGACGTGCGGATAGATCTTGTTGAACTGCGCCGCAATGGCCGGCACCGTATTGAATGCGATCTTATCTTTGCTCGGCTCTTTGTGATAATAGGTCCCATCTAAGCTCGGGCTGATGTATGGGAACGTATGCAGCGCGATATCGACGTGAATGTTTGCCTGATAGGCGCGCAAATGTGAGTTGAGCGCGGCCATGCGGGCAAGCATGTCGTTACTCGCCTTCGTCGGCGCGGCACCCGCGCAAACTGCGAAAGCAGCGAGGGCCAAAAAAGCACTGAAAAATCGCATATGTTTCATTCTGTTTAGTTTAACGCCCGGGGGTGGTGAAGGGTTCCAGAGATGCAACGATCTGGGCGCGGACGGTGTGATCTTCGTCGACATCTAATCTGCGCTTTAGGTGGCAGAGCGCGGCGGGCGACCCGATCCGCCCGAGCGCCCAGGCAGCGTGCTCCCGAACCATCGGATGCGGGTCGTCGCGCAGGGCCGCGGCAAGGTCCCCAACGGCCGAGCGGTCGAGCGCGTTTCCAAGGCCGACTGCGGCGTTGCGCCGCAACACGGCCGCACCGCGCCAGCCCATCCCCGCCTGCCGGAACAGTCTTTTGAACTCGCCACTTTTGAGGTGCAGCAACGCCGTGAGAGACGGCATTGCGGTCGCCGGTGCGAGCGGACGGTTTTCCGCGCCGGCAGCCGGCGTTGCGCGCTGCGTCGGCGGACACACGAGTTGGCAAATATCGCAACCCCATACCCATTCGCCAATCAACGCGCGCATTTCGTGTGGGATCGAATCCGTGCGTTGCGTTAAATCGGCGATGCACCGCGTAGCGTCGATTGTGTAATCGCCGCGTAGCGCCCCGGTCGGACACGCGGTAACGCAGCGCGCGCAAGATCCGCACGATTTGCGCAACGGTTCATCTTCGCCGAGATCGCAATCCGTTACAATCTCGCCCAGAAAGATGAACGATCCCAGTTCCGGACTGATCAGGTTCGTATGTTTTCCCACCCATCCTAACCCGGCGCGCGCGGCGAAAGCGCGTTCGGCCAGGGGCGCCGTATCGCACACAATGGCATTCCTGCCGGGAAGTAACGCAGCGAGCTCCCGCAATATCGCACGCATTCGGCGATGGTAATCGGAGGACCACGCATAGTTGGAAACGCGTCCGGTCAATGGGGCGCGTTTGGGTTCGCGCGTGGCGTAGGGCACGGCAACGCAAATGACGGTCCGCGCGCCGGCTAAGAGCTCGCGCGGGCTCGTGGCAGCGCTCGCGTACGGCTCGTCATAGGTCCAAGTTTGTAAATCGCCGCGTGCAAACGATTCGCTCAAATTTTTGCGCGCCGGTTCGTCCGCACCGGCATGCGTAAAGCGGACCGCAATCGCACCGAGTTCGCGCGCCCGGCCGGCGACTTTAGAGCGTAGCGAGCGATCCATGCGTGCGCGCCGGAAACGCGCTGTCGATAGCGGCGATATCGTCGGGGCAAAGCGTGAAGTCTGCCGCCGCCGCGTTCTCTTCCACGTGCGCGACGGTCGCCGCTTTTGGAATCGTGAAGAGGTTCTCGTCACGCGTCAAAAAACGCAGCGCCACCGCTCGAGGCGTTTTTCCGATGCGTTGCGCGATTTGCCGGAGCACGCCGCCCTCTGCCATGTCCGCTGCGAACTTCCCGCGGCCAAACGGCGTATATGCAACGACGGCGATCTGTTCGTGTTTGCAGTAGGGAACCAGACGCGATTCGATGCCGCGTTCTTTGAGATGATACAACACTTGATTGCACGCGATCGGCTCGCGAGTGGCCGCGGCCTGCGCCGCCTGCAACTCATCGACCTCAAAGTTGCTCACGCCGATAAAACGCGTCTTTCCGTCGGCCACCAGTTCTTCGAGTGCGCCGATCGTCTCTTCGATTGGGACGGAGCTGGGCCAATGCAACAGATAGAGGTCAAGATATGGCGTTCCCAGTCGTTTGAGCGACCGTTCGCAAGCCGCTTTAGTTCCCTTTCCTGTTGCGTTGCTGGGCAGAACTTTACTCGTTAGAAAAAGCGATCCGCGGTCGTGGCCGGCGATGGCGCGCGCGACGATTTCTTCCGCGCGACCGTTCCCGTACATCTCGGCGGTGTCGATGTGTGTCATTCCGAGATCGATGCCGCGTTTGAGCGCGCGAATGGCTTCATTCATGCGAGCGCCGTGCTCGGGAATGTCCCACGTTCCCTGACCGATTGCCGGAACCCGGACGCCGGTGCGGCCAAACGCACGCGTCTGCATTTATAGCGCCGCGTCTTTGGGGGAGAGCAAGGGCGCCTTGCCGTCGAGCGGCCACTCGATGTTCACCGACGGATCGGCCCACCCGATTGCACGCTCGCACTGCGGGTCGTAGACGGCCGTCTGCTTGTACAGGACGACCGCTTTATCACTGAGCGTTAGAAACCCATGCGCTACGCCGGGCGGAACAAATACCTGATAATGATTTTCACCGGTCAACTCAAAACCGTCCCACTGTTTGAACGTCGGCGAACCTTCGCGCATATCCACAACGACGTCGAAGATGCGCCCGACCACCGCTTGAACGAGTTTGGACATGCGCGGATCGTAATGCATTCCGCGCAACACGTTGCGGACGGAAAACGAAACGTTATCCTGAACGAACGTTTCGGCAATACCCGCCGCCGCATAGCGCCGGCTTGAAAACGTTTCTTTGAAGAAGCCGCGGTCATCTTTAAACACATCCGGCGTTATTAACTTCACGCCGCTGATACCGGTCTCGACGGTTTTCATTCTGCGCGACGTTCTGGGTGAAGCGCATTCAACCATTGCAACACTTCGCTGCGCGCGTTGTCGCCCGCAGTCGTGTGGTCGCTTTCGATGCTTGCGAGGGTTTTGGGTTCGGGCGCACGGTCGTATAACTCCCGGACGCTTTTCGGGTTCACCATCATATCGCGCGAGGCGGCGATATACAGCACGGGCCGGCCTGAAAGCCTTGGGAGCGACGCTTCCAGCGCCGCATTGGATTCCGAAACCAATTCAGGCAAAGACAAACCGTCGACGTAGGATGCGCGGAAGTCGTTTTTGGCCATGCCTTGCAACGCCGAAAGCGCGCCCGGACGGCCGTAGCCCGTCGCGATCGAAACGACGCCCGCAATGGACGAATCCTCCGCCGCGGCGCGGAGCGCCGTCATTGCGCCCATGCTGTGTCCCATCGTATAAAGT
>JALZBM010000268.1 GCA_030947385.1 Vulcanimicrobiota bacterium | reverse complement strand
GCCCCAAGCCGCAGCACGCCTACGTCTCCCCGTCCCCCGCATCGGCTCCGGTGCCGACGTCTTCGGGAGTGCCTCCGATCACGGTGCGCAGTCACGGCACGAGCAATCAGCCGGTGCGCATCATTCAACAGCAAGGAAATCGCAAATTGTACGAGTTGCTCGCGCGTTCGACCGAATCGACGGTGCAATCGCAAACCCAATTTCGCAGCACGTTCTCCCAGACGCACGTCACGTTTTACGGCACCGACGGCACGAAGCTCGTCGGCGACGCCCCGGTCACGCAAATCGACCGCTCGCGGCAGACGGTGACGATGACCGGCGGCTTCCACGGCCGCACGTCCGACGGCGTGGTGCTTACGTGCGATCAACTGCAGTATGCGCGCGCCACCGGACAGCTTCTGGGAACGGGAAACGTGCATATCAGCAAGAGCGCGGACGGCCTTTCCATGACGGGCACAACCTTTAGAAGTGACCTCAAGCTCACCCAAGTGCACATGCAGTGAACGACGTAAAAAAACAGCAGATCATCGTTCGCGATCTCACCAAGCGGTACGGCGAGCGCACCGTGGTGGATCACGTGCAGGCGGACGTTTCCACCGGCGAAGTCGTGGGCTTGCTGGGTCCAAACGGAGCGGGCAAGACGACGACGTTTTATATGGTCGTCGGTCTCGTGAAGCCGGATAGCGGCACGGTATTGCTGGACGACGGAACGACGCAGCGCGACCTTACGGGATCGCCGATGTATATGCGCGCCCGCCGCGGCATCGGATACCTCGCGCAAGAAAATTCGATTTTCCGCAAACTCTCAGTCGGCGATAACATTCGCTTGATCTGGGAAATGAACGGCGTGCCGCGCCGCGAGCAAGACGAACGTCTGCCGTTGCTCTTAGAAGAGTTCGGACTCTTAAAATTTATCGATGCGCGCGGCGATAGTCTCTCCGGAGGAGAGCGCCGGCGCGTTGAAATTGCGCGCGCGATTGCCACGGAGCCCGCGTTTTTGCTGCTGGACGAGCCGTTTACGGGCATCGATCCGATCGCCGTAGCGGATATTCAATCCATGATCCGGCAGTTGCGCGACCGCGGCCTGGGCGTGCTTATTACGGATCATCAAGTTCGCGAAACGCTGGCCATCGTGGATCGCGCCTACATCCTCAACAACGGACGGATCGAAGTTTCCGGCACCGCGCATGACGTCATGAACAGCCCGATCGCGCGCGAGTTCTATCTGGGCGAAGGCTTCCGGCTCTAGTGGCGGTTCGCGCCCCCCGTCAAGGACACGGCACCGCATTCCGGTTGTGGCCGCCGGCCATTTTGGACCGGTACATGCTCAGCGAACTCGGCGGCACGTTTTTCTTCGGGCTCTCGGCGTTCACGCTCATTTTGGCGGCGGCCAATATTCTCAACATCGAAAAGCTCGTCGCGACGGAACATGCGCCGCTGTGGGCCGCAATCGAAGTGTTCTTGTGGAATTTGCCCGGCATTTTCGTGCTCGCCATTCCAATGGCGCTCTTACTCGGGACGCTGCTTGCCATGCAGCGCCTTTCGGGCGAAAGTGAACTCGTCGCCATGCGCGCCGGCGGCATCGCGTTTACGCGCATCATTGCGCCGATGCTGGTGGCCGGGTTTTTTCTCTCGCTCGTGATGCTCTTTTTGCAAGAGCTGGTCGTTCCGCTCGCCTCGGATGCCCAGAGTTATATTCTCAACGAAGTCATCAATCATCAAAGCAGTTACGGCCAAGACCTCACCGTTTCGGCGCCGCTGCCGGGGGGCGGCCATCAAATGACGGTCGCGCGCTCGATCGACCGGAGCGGCGCGCTACTCGGCGTTACCCTCATCCAGTACAATAGCGCGAAAGCGCCGACGCAAATCATCTTTGCGCGCCGCGCGCTCTTTGCCACCGACCGGTGGCTGCTCGAAGATGTCAGCACGTACCGCTTCGACCCCGACGGAACGATCGTTACGGAACCGCACGTGCCGGTGACGAAGGTTGACATCGGACAAAAGCCAACAGAACTCATCAAACGAGCCCAGCATAACGATCCGCGCGAAATGAACCGGGCCCAAATTGCCGGTATCATCCGTTCGGGTCAACTCAACGAAAGCGAGCTACGCAAATATACCAGCGCATACCATCAAAAACTGGCGCTGCCGTTTTCGTGCTTCGTCTTCACGCTGATCGCCATTCCGTTTGGGGTGCGGCAGACGCGCGGGGGTGGAAGCGCGAGCGTCGGATTTGGGCTCGCGGTCGCGATCGTGTTCGTCTATTACATCGTGCTCTCGGTATTTTCGTACGTGGGAGACGCATCGCTCGCCTTCGCGCCGGTAACGGCATGGCTGCCCAACTTGATTTTCACGTATTTCGGCGTGCAGCGCGTGCGTAAGGCGGCGGCCGTATGATGGGCGACCTGCTGCGCGGGATTTTTCTCGTCATCTTTATCGTCTGCTTGGCGGGCGCAATTGCGTACGTGGGCGACCGTGTGGGGCACCAAGTCGGGCGCAAACGCCTCACGCTCTTTGGAATCCGTCCGCGATATACGTCGACGATCGTCGCGATCGGGACGGGCATGTTGATTGCGCTCGTGGTCGTGGTCGGCGCGCTACTGGCCAATAGCAACGTAAAAACCGCGTTCTTTCATTTGAACGCCGTCAACTCGCGCGTGACGCAATTGCAGGCGCAAGCGGATTTGCTTGAAAACCGCGTGCGCAAACAGCAAGAGATCGTGGGTGTCGGCGATTTGATGAACGACCGGCACGTCGTGTTGCCTCCGAACGCGACCTTCGATCAACGCTACAAAGCCTTCCGCGCCTTTTACGATGACACGAACGACTACGTGAACCGCACCTACATCCCCGCCGGACTGCGCAAAAATACGACGCCCCGCGCCGAAGTCGAAAAGCGGCTACGCGAGTTCGTTCAAGACTACCGGCTCTCAGCGATGCTCAGTTTAGGCCCCGTTCTGTTGCTTGCGACGGCGGATCAAAATTTGTTTGCCAACGACGAGGCCCACTTTAGCATCACGCCGTTTCCGGACCGTCTCGCGTTTGCCCGCGGCCAAGATATTTCGGCAATTATCGTTCAAGCCAATCCGAAACTCGATCTGCAATTCGAATTGTACCGGTTGCGCCAGCAAGTCTCCCAGGAGGCGTTCGGTAACGGCATTCCGGGGCCGCTGGCAACCAACGTCGCCTTCAACCTCTCCAAACTGCAGGGCGACGAGATGCAAGCC
>JALZBM010000084.1 GCA_030947385.1 Vulcanimicrobiota bacterium | reverse complement strand
CCAAACAACAACCCCAATCGCGCAGAGAAGCCAGGGATAAAAAAAGCCCGTGCGCGGCACGGGCGGACTTTTTCGGGTACTTGTTTTGGACGCGAGCCTTTTTAGGTGCTCGCACCTCCAATCATCGTTTTATCTAATTTTTGTTTATTACAGTCACTGCTTACGATGATCACCTCCCTTAGGTCCGTCTGTTAACCTCCGTTATCTTTTTCTGGAGGAGCCGCGGACGTCTTACTTTGGATGCGTTCGCGCAGGCGTGGGGGCATGACCTGCCGCTTTAACCACGCTGCGGTAGCCTTCCATGTTCAAGAGTTTGGCTTTCATTTCGAGGCCGTATCCGTAGTTGTGCAAGTTGCCCTCGGAGTCGACGACGCGGTGGCACGGATAGAGCAGCGGAATCGGGTTTCGGGCCATGGCTTGGCCGACGGCGCGGGCGGCTTTCGGGCGGCCGATTGCCTCGGCGACCCATGCGTAGCTGCGCGTTTCGCCCGGGGGAATTTGTGCGGCGGCTTTGAGCGCGGCTTGTTCAAACGGCGTGAGATCGCTTAAGTCGACGTGGTCGTCGTCAAGCTTCCAAGTTTTGAAAAAGGTGTTGATCGTCGTGAGCAGCCACGGAGGCGGCTGCGTGTGCACGACAGTGCGGCGCAGGCGTTGTTCGACTTGCGCGCAGATTTTGTCGAGCGACTCGCCGCGGCAGATGGCGATGAAGGTGATCCGGTTTTCTTTGAAGCCCACGTGGAGTTTGCCGATCGGTGAGTCCAGCGATGCGAGTTGCACGGGCACGCTGCGTACTTTGGTGCGGATCTGTGCGATGTGCTCGACGACTTTTTTAGCGAGGTCGCACGACGGTTCGGGCGGGGTTAAACAAGACAGGCAATAGGCTACGCCCTCGTACTCTTCGTACATGTCTTGGCACGGTGGACACGTGTCTAAGTGTAATTTGACGGCGTCGCGCAACGAAGGCATGCCCTCGCCCCGCAGTTCGTCCCACAGCGCTTCGACTTCACTACAACGCATGGATACTGGCTCCTTGGGGAAGAATTCGGCCGATTTGCGGACCGAGAATGCGGCGAAGAATCCGCACGGCGCGGTGAACGTGCGATTTCACCGTTCCGATCGGTTGGTTGAGGATCTCGGCGATTTCGGGATGGCTGCGGCCTTCGATAAAGCGCAAGGTGGCCGCGGCGCGCAGATGCATGGGTAGTTGCAGCAGCGCTTTTTCGACGAGCGCCATATCGGCGTCGCGCTCGACGATGGCCTCCGGTTGTGCGGGACCCTCTTGCAGATCGCGCAAGAGCGCGTCGGGATCGGCAAGTGCGTCGAGGGCAACGTTGGTCGGTTTTTTCGAACGCAGGCGGTTGCGCGTTACGTTGAGGGTGATCGTGTACAACCACGGCTGCAAACGTAATTCGGCCCGCTGCTCGGGCGCCATTTTGCCAAGCGCCCGGTAGGCACGCACGAAGGCATCTTGGACGATCTCTTCGGCATCTTCGCGGTTACCGGTCATGCGCAAAGCAAAGCCGTAAAGCCGGCGCTGAAAATCGTCGACGATTGCTTCAAACCGTTCGACGCTCGGCGGAGCTTTTTTGGCTTTGTCTTTGGTGGCCGGATGCACCGCGGGTGGCACGGTATACTCCCTTTGAAGGGGCGCTAGCACGCTCATACGCTTGCCCCAACACCGCCTCGCCCGTTAAAGGTTTCACACCGGAGGCGCAGGTCCCTCAAACTGCGCGGGGAGAAGTTTCTTCCATGAAGCCATTAGGGGCGACAAAAACGTTTAAGACCGCTCGGCACTGCGTGTTGCCGGGCGGTTTTTTGTTAATTTATTAGGAGGGGGACCGTATGACCGGCACCGTCATCGAACCGTCGCAAATTACTTTTGATGCGTATACCATGTGCAGCTTCGTTCCAACGCTCGGCGCCTCGCGCGCAATTCCGTTGCTGCTCATCGGGTACCGCCACGGGCAAGATCCCTCGCTCGTATGGCTGGTTCCAAAAGAAGGCGTCAGTCCACATGGCTTGACCGAAGATCCCTACTACGCCAAAGTCCTTGCCGACCCGCACGCGTATTTCACGAAAAAACTCAATAAATATATCGAAGAAACCGGTAGCGTAAAACGCGGCATCGAAATGCTCATCGACTGCCACCAAAACCATTTAGCCTTCAGTGAATTCGTGCAGATGACCGAAGTGCCGCTGCGGCATCCCATCGAGGTGGAACTCGTCGGCGCGCTGTAACGAGCGGCTACCTCAAGCGCGTTAGTGCGTGCTAGCTTCTTTGAGGGCCGGCGACGAATTGTGCGCCCTGATCGAACGCTTATAGACGATCGACACGGGCGTGGCTTTTTTGGGATCCTGCAAATTGCCGCTGATGGCAAGCGTTGCATCCAACGCAAGCAAGAGCGCCGTCTCGTCATCGTAGAAAGCTTTGCCGTGCATGCGCATGTTGCCGTTGAGCGAGAGCGCGGGATGATCGGGGAGCGGTCCGAGCATCGGCCCGACGGCATCAAAATTTACCGCAATCGCATGCCGCCCGGCAACGACGGCCGTTTCGCCGCGACTCAGAAAGCCGTGCAAAGCGCCCCCCGTCATCGGAGAGGGAAAATCGAAGGGGATGCGGCCCCGCAAACGCGCGAGGTCGCGTAAGGTTTGGATGTCGAGCTGGACGGAGAACGGCTGATTGAGCACCGTCAAGTAATTTGGATCGCTCGAGGCCTCATCGCGCTGTTCGCCGCTCGGAAGTAAGAGCGCCTCGAAAGCCGCCTGCGCGGAAGTGGAACCGGTTTGATCGGATCGCCGGTACTTCGCCCGCACGGTAAAATGCTTGCCGGAATGCGCGCGAGTAATGCTCAGACTCTCTTGGCCGCTGTAAGAAATACGCGTTTGCAGCTCGTGCGCGCCAATTTGGTAGCTGTCGGTTCCGGCAACGGAATACTGCTGATCGGCATAGGCCGTGCCGCCGAGCGCCAGCGTCGCCGCCCAGGGGAGCAAGAGTGAGAGAGCCAGGCGGGTGATGATGTTGCTCCGTTTCTCGTGTGGACCGCCTAAGTTATGCCCAAAATTCGCACCGGCGTAACGACCGGTTTCGCTTCGCGAAGGCCGTCGTACTAATCATAGCGTAAGGACGCACATTGTGCCGTTAATTTGCCGATAAGTTCAATAGGATGAAACAGCGACGTGCGTTACCACGTTGGAGCGGGTATAGAGACTAAGATGTTTGCCTCCAGACTCGGATCATTTATCCTTGGATCGGTCCTCGCTTTGGCCTGGAGTTCCGCAGCCTTCGCGTCCCCAAAAGTTAACGGCCCGCCTCCCGAGCGGGCCGCCGCCGTTGCCGTAACCCTACAGCGCCTCTATCAGACGGCGTACGATGAAGCGTATAGCCGTCACGCCATCATCCAGCAGGACGGTACGACGTTCGTTTCGACCGGGGACATCGACAACGAGTGGCTGCGCGATTCGAGCGCCGTCATGAAGCCGTACATCGGCCTGTCGCTTGCGGATCCCGAAGTAGCCCGCACCCTGCGCGGGGTGATCGTGCGTCAGGCACGTTACATTCAGATCGATCCCTACGCAAATGCTTTTACCTTGGACTACCACGTCGCCGAGCGCAAGTTTGAGATGGATTCGCTGCTCTATCCGATTTGGTTTTCTTATCTCTACTGGAAGGCCAGCGGCGACCGCTCCATTTTTACGCCCGCCGTTCAGCGCTCGTTTAAGACCGTCATGCAAACGCTACGCACCGAACAGCATCATGCCACGCGTTCGCACTACCGCCATCCGCAATTGGCAAATGGCGGCGCGGGCAGTCCCGTTGGTTTTACGGGTTTGGTGTGGACGGGCTTCCGCCCGTCGGACGATCCGGCGCGCTACCAGTACAATATTCCGGACAATATGTTTGCCGTCGTGGTGCTGCGAGATTTAAGCGAGATCGCGCGGTCGGTCTATCACGACAAACACATGGCCCAAAATTCGTGGGGACTGGGTTTACAAATCCAGCGGGCGATCGAGCAGTACGGACAGGTCAACTTGCCGCCCTTCGGGCGCATCTACGCCTACGAGATCGATGGCCGGGGTCACTCCAACCTCATGGACGACGCCAACATCCCGTCGCTGCTTTCGATCCCTTACTACGGCTACGTGGGCCGCCGCGACGGCGTATATAAAGCGACGCGCGCGTTCGCGCTCTCCGAACGCAACCCGTTCTACTATCACGGCACGTACGCATCGGGCATCGGGAGTCCCCACACGCCGCGGGGCTACGTTTGGCCGCTCGCGCTCGTCATGCAGGCGCTAACGTCGACCGATCAGACCGAGATCAATCAAACGCTCAACTATATCGCCGTCTCCGACGTGGGTGACCATCGCCTGCACGAATCGTTTAACGCCAATTGGCCCGAATCGTTTACGCGCGACGATTTTGCGTGGCCAAACGCGCTGTTTGCCGAATTGATGAACGGTAATAAGGGCCTCATACCCGCGTTCATGCAAGCCGCACGCACGCAAACGATGAAGTAACCCGCGCATTCTCTACAATTCGGAGCCCAGAATTTCAGACCGTTTTCCGCTTCGCGTAGCCGCCCCAAGGAAAAACCGGACTCCCGCCTGTGCCGTGCAAACGACGACGGCCTTGGGGTCGGTAAAGGTACGCCCATCGACGTCAACGGTAAAGTGACCGGCGTGCAGTCCGGCAAGGGTGGCGGCAACGCTGCGTTCTACCCGATCCAGTGGCGCCCGCGGTCCCTGCGCCTCGCGCACGGCAAGCGCGACCAGCCGGTCCAAACGCATCGGAGTCGCGGCGGCAAAGGCGGCGCAAGCGGTCGTCGCGATGGCGTGAATGTCGAGCGGCACCTTGATGCGGATCACAGTAATTCCGGAATTTTGGCGCGCATCGAGGAGCCGCCTGCCACCATAGAGTACGTTTTGGCGTAATGTCTATGTTTGGCACGAACCCCGGCAACGTGGCCGAAGTCGCGGAAAAATTTATCGCAAGAATGGACGAGCGCAATCTCGCCGATGAGATCGGGCTGCACCAGGCCGCGATGCCGGCGCAGGGCCGCTGTGCACTCGTGGAGTCGATTTTCGATGCGTTCCGTCACCGGGGCGAATCGTCCGAAGACGTTGCCGAAGCCGTGGGCGCACCGCTGGATGCAATGCAGCGTGGCGACGTGCCCGCCGTCGCGTTGCTGCTGGCTTACGTGCAACAAAATACCGGTATACTTAAAGAAGCAGCGACGGCGCTTATCGAGAACGATCCATCGATGCTTTCTCATCTACCCGGCACGATCGTGCAAGGAATCTCCGCAAAACTCGCGACCTCATGAACGAAGGTCCGCGCCGCCGGCGCTTGCGCGAAACGGCGCCGCCCGAAACGAAAAACACCTTCCCGCTCTTCCCGCTGTTCCTGGTCGTCATTTTGCTCGGCTTGGGCCTGGGCTATTTATTTTCGCGCGTGTTTGCCGCACCGCATAAAACAGTGGCGCAAACAACGGCCACCGTTGCGGCACCAACGCCCGAGCCGGTAGCCACCGAAACGCCGTCACCGCTAGCAACGCAAAGCGCGGCTCCCGCGCCGTCGCTCGCGGCCAGTCCGGCGCCGCGCGCCACACCGCACCGCGTCACCCTTTCATCGCCGGCACCTAAGCCGGTGATCAAAGTAACGCCATCCCCTTCGCCGGGCGCAACGGCAACCGTGTCGCCGAAACCCGCTCCGCCGACCGCGGCGCCGCGAGCGCCCGAGACGCCGAAACCGGCAACGCCGAAACCGGCAACACCGAGGCCCAAAGCGCAAATCACCGCGACGCCGGTCGCCATGGGCGGTCCCGCGGGGCAACTCGCGCGTTCGTACTTAGACGCGGTGATCAACGGCGATCCGGTATCGGCAAACCGCGCCCTCGGCCGCGCTCCCGACAACGGCGATTTTCCGGAGAAAGCGATGTTGACCCGAGGCTCGCACGTGACGAGCGTGCACACGACGAATAACGACGATGGTTCGTATAAAGTCGAAGCCGAGGTCGACGGGCCGAGCGGCACGGTTTTTTGCACCTTTCAAACCGCGCGGTCCGACATCGGGGGCCTCTACTTAAGCGATCACGAGTGTATCAAAGTGCGCTAAGCTAAACTTCGGCACCGATGCCCGTGTTTGCGCGGACGTTGAGCTCGGCAAACGTGGTTTCGGATTGGGCGTCGCGCGTGAACAGCGTCCCGAGAACGGCCGCAATAAACCCGAGCGGGATCGATACGATTGCCGGATTGTCCAGCGGAAAGAGCGGCAGGGCCTGGATGAAGTGTTTCGTCGCGCTCTGCGCCGGGTCTATCCCCATGATCGCGGGGCTAAGCGCGATAAAAAGAAGCGACGAGAAAAGCCCCGTCAACATGCCCGCCATACTGCCGGCGCGATTGAACCGTTTCCACATGAGGGTCAATAGGATAACGGGAACGTTTGCGCTCGCGGCAACCGCAAATGCAAGGCCGACAAGGAACGCGACGTTGAGGCCTTTCAAACCGATCGCGAGCACGATGGAAATGATACCGATGCCCGCCGCCGTCATGCGCGCGACGCGAACTTGTTCGTGCTCGTGACTCACGCCGTTGCGAACGATGTTGAGCCAAATATCGTGGGCGAACGCCGACGATGCGGCGATCGTCAAACCGGCGACGACGGCGAGAATCGTGGCAAAGGCAACCGCTGCCACAAAAGCCAGGAAGAGATTGCCTCCGAGCCGTTCGGAAAGTAAAAGCGCGGCTAGATTATTGTTCGGCGCCGGAACGATGTACTGTTTTTTGGCGAGATCGTCGTTAAGCTTGGCCGACTGTGCCGGGTGGCGAACGATGTATTGCATGGCTGCGCCACCGGTGAGGTGGACGCCGATGTTGGCTTTACCGACGATGGTGGCCGCGCCGAAGCCAAGAAACGTCGTCATCACGTAAAATGCGCCGATCAAAATCATCGCCCACGCGACCGACGTGCGGGCGGCTTGTGCGGTGGGTACCGTGTAGAAACGCATCAGAATGTGCGGCAGTCCCGCAGTTCCTAAGATGAGCGCGAGGCCGAGCGAGATGAGGTTGAGCGCTCCCCAATGGCCGTTATAGAGAAGGCCGGGTTGCATGAAGTCTTTGGTGGCCACGACATGGCCCGCGGCGTCCTTGACGGTGCCGTGCACGTTGCCGACGGCCGTGAAGAATTGGGCAAACGAAAAGCCGAAGTGCGACAGCACGAGAATCGATAAAAGCACGGTGGAACCCAGGAGCAAGGCCGCTTTGATGATTTGCACCCACGTCGTTGCGAGCATTCCGCCGAAGATGACATAAATCAGCATGAGCGCGCCGATGCCGATGATCGCGGTATTGAAACTCAGCGCCGGCACGAGATAGCCGATCAGCGATCCGGCACCCACCATTTGAGCGATCATGTAAAACAGCGTGATGATGAGCGTCGAGAGAGCGGCCACCGCGCGTACTCCGCGCCCGTGCATCCGGAACGAGAGCACGTCGGCCATCGTGTATTTGCCGGTATTGCGCAGCGGCTCGGCCACCAGCAACAGAACGGTGAGATACGCGACGAGCCATCCGACCGAATACATGAATCCGTCGAAACCGTAAAACGCGATCAACCCGGAGATTCCCAGAAACGACGCCGCCGACATATAATCGCCCGCTACGGCCCATCCGTTTTGGAAACCGGTAATCTTGCGGTTTGCGCTGTAAAATGCGCGCGGCGTTTTGTTGCGGCCGGCGGCCCACGCCGTTATGACGAGCGTCGCGAGGACGAAGATGATAAACATCGAGATGACGCTGCTCACTCGTACTCACCCCGTACGTGCTTGATTACGGCGCGTTCCAGTTCGTCGAACCGGCGCGCTCGATACAGGTAGCACCCCATGACCGCCCATGCCATAACGAACTGCGAAAGAGCAAACAGGTAGGCGATGCTGATGGTGCCGCCGATCTTGCGCGACATCAAGCCTGGATGGTAGCCCACGAGGACCGGAAGCGAAAAATAGTAGACGATGAAGAAGATGACCGCGGGGATAATGAAGCGCCGCTTACTCTTGAGAAGGGCGCGGAATTCCGGCTCGTCTTCGATCCGCTGCCAATCGGCGGCGGTGAATTGGTGATGAGGTTGTGAGTGGGAAGTCTGCACATCGCCTCCTAACGCAAGTCGCCTGACTGCCAAGCAATGTTGCGCTAACCCGTGCGCGTCCCCTTGCGTAAACCCAAGGCCGCGCGGGCTTCCTCTCCGATCAGCAATTCAACCATCAGCGCTGCCAGGAACGCAGCGATTTGATAGACCTTAAACCGGCCGAACTCGTTCGCCGGCAACGAAAAATACAAGAGGCCGACCGAAAGCGCGGCAAACACGAGTCCTACGATCAGACGAACCATGCCTCGTAAAACTGCGGCGGTGCAGTCGCGTGCACCGATCGCATCGGCGATCACGCGGCCGGGCGAACGCGTACCGACATCCCAGATGATAAGGGCGGCCGCCGCACAGAGTATGGAACCGACGATGTGACTGAAGAGGTCTAGGACTCCTGCGGCCACGATGCGATCTCACCGAGAGCGGCGCTCTTGAGCACTTTGAGGCCGAGCATCGCGCACTTCATCCGGGTTGGGCTGATGCCGATGCCGACGTTTTCGAGGACGACGTCTTGCGAGAGCCGCGCAACGTCTTCGAGCGACCGGCCCTTGACGGATTCG
>JALZBM010000083.1 GCA_030947385.1 Vulcanimicrobiota bacterium | reverse complement strand
CCCTGGGCGCCGCACCTTTCGGAGCGCGAAAATACGTTCTACAAGCGTGTCGACGGCGATACAATCGCTCGAATTATTGCCTAACAACACAGATTTAACGGCGTATTTACGGTTGATTGACACTCGCTACCTCACTAAGCGAGACACCAAGCGAGCGTCCGGTTTATAGTAGACGGAACAGCAATCTTCCGGTTCCTTAGCAGACCCGAAGATTGCGCATAGAACTGCCCAGGGAGCGAGAACAGGATGTTTGCAACCGGAACGCCATCAGGGAAGAGCAGCGATGTCAGCAACCGCAGGCATTTTCGTCTGCAGTTACGCTACGCGATCGACATCGTCGTGCCGAGCGTCGCCGTTCCGGTTCCCTCAACACTCGCCGACATCTCCGAGGGCGGCGCCCGCGTCGTTTCTAAGACGATGCTTATGCGCGGGACCGAAATTTCATTCGATTTGGAGCGCGCCGGAAAAGCCGCCATCACCATCCACGGAACTGTGGCCTCGGTCGAATACATCCAAGCGAATAAAGAATTTCACTACGGCGTCAAATTCCGCGCATTGCGCCCGGCCGACACGGATAGTATCTATCAATTCATCGTCGAACAGCAACGCCGCGGTCTGAAAACAAAAGACGAGCAAACCCGGGGCACGCACCAAGCGTCGCCCCTGCGTTCGGCCGCTCAACGCAGCGCCTATCGTGTCGAACGCATGTTTACGGTCCGCTTTTCCGTCGCAGGGATGCGAGGAATCGAACACGCGACCGTCCTGGATACCAGCATCGGCGGCATGCGAATCGCCTTTTCGCGCGCGCTGCATCTCGATCGCGAAATCGAATTACGCTTTACGCTTCCCTCAGATGTTCTCGACGTGCTAACCCGCCGCGAAGCATCCCGCGACAAAAGCATCTTCGGACGCACCGTCGCTATGAAAGAAGTGAAGGCCCGTGTGTTCTCGGAACTGCAAGTGCGGGCAAAGGTGCTGCCGCAAGCGCAAGAGGTGAACGGAAAATTTTTCTACAGCGTGAGCTTCGTACGCGCGAGCACGTTCGTAAGCGACGAATTGCAGCGCTTCGTTCACGCCGCCCAGCTTACCGAACTCGCCAAAAAACGGCAAGCGCAAGACCCGGGGCGCCGGTTAGCGTAACGCGCTCGCTAGCGCAGCAAATCGACGCCTTGCGGATAGATGGGCCGGTTGATAATGTTCTGCAGTGCCGCCGGATTAGCGCTCAGAATGAGATCGCAAAATTTTGAGAAGTCTTCGCGCTCGGCTTCGCCTTCGGCGAAGCGTTCGTTTTTCGTCATATCAACCTTCGAAACGGGCGAAATAAAGCGCAAAAACCGCCCGTCATCGTCGACTCCGCTCTCCAGTAACCCGGCGCCCTCAAAAATACGGGTCGCAACGCTGATCGTGCGTTCGTTTGCTTTGTCCAACTCAAGCGTGCGCGCGATGTCCACGAACGTGCTGCGTTGATAACCTCCTGTTGTGAGGCCGCGCATGCCCTTATAAATTTGCCGCAAGAGCGGCAGCGTCGGCGCCTCGCGATCGATAATGAAATCGTTGATGCGGCGGTCGGCCTGGCCAAAAAGCAAATGAATGCGGGCGGGTTTCCCATCCCGCCCCGCGCGTCCGGCTTGCTGATTAAATTCCGTGAAGTTGAAATTGAGATGGTAGAGTACAACATCGCGCACGTCGGGCAGATCGATTCCCTCACCGAAAGCGGATGTCGCAACCACAATGCGCACCTCGCCTTCGCGAAACAGCCGTTCGACGGCCAAACGTTCGGGCGTGGGCACGCCGGCATGGTAAAAAGCCACCTGATTTCCGAACGCCGCGCGCAATGACTCGGCAACCTTCACGGCACCGGTCCGGGAATTACAGTACACAATGCCCTTACCCGAGCCCTCGAAAACGTCCCCCAGGTAGCGCTCCTTGTCTTTGCGACCGCGCGCGTCTTTAACTATGAGATTCTCCCGCACCGTCGGGTCGATGACCCACGCATCTATTCGCAATTCTTTGACGATGTGCGCGAAGGCGTTGTCTCCCGCCGTTGCCGTAAGAGCGAGGATCTGCGTTGTGCCGAGGGATGCGACGAGCGAGCCCAGTTTGCCGTAGGCCGCACGATGTTGCGAGTCGTACAGATGGTGCGCTTCATCGATAACCACGAAATCGGGTTTGCTCGGACTGCCGAAAGCCCGGTCGTGAAACTGTAAGAATTCCGGCGTCGCCAGAATGATATCCCAGGCACCGGTTTCCAGCGCGTTCATAAGGTCGCTGCGCTCGTCGGGCGAGATTGAGCCGTTGGCGCGAAAAATCCGCAACCCGAATCCGTCGAAGCGTTTGATAAGCGCCTCATACTGGTCGTTGGCGAGCGCGCGCAGTGGATAGATGACCAGCGTTTTTTGCCGGCTCTCCAGCGCCCGCATCGCTGCGGGGTATTGAAAGCAGAATGACTTGCCGCGCCCCGTTCCCAACACGGCAAGGGTATTGCGTCCCCGCTGCAACCGGCTGAGAACCTCGCGCTGCGATTCGCGCAGCGGACGGTCACCGATCAGCGCCGCTCGCAAAGCGTCACCGCCGGCTCTTCCACGTTCGATTTCGATGCTGAGCGATGCCGATGCATGTTCGCGCCGGACAAAAATGTTTACGCCGAAGTTCTTTTCTCCGCCACCCGTTAAGCTGCCGACTTCGACATGATAATTCGTGCCGCTATCGATCTTGGGTGCCAGATGGCGCGCGATGTCTTTCTTGACGAAGCCGATCTGCAGCGACCCGAAATGCACGGCGATGGCGTTGGTATCATATGCGTTATCAGGTTGGCGTTCGAGGTGCAGCGGACTTCCCTCGGTCAAACCCGCCACGATATCTTGCCGTCCCTCAAACGACACGCCCACGATTTTGGTAAAAAAAGACGCCGCTTCGCCGATGGTGCGAAAGCGGTCGTCTTCTAAAAATTCATTCTTGCGCGCAAACAGCTGATCGATAAACGCATCGCGCGTTTCAGCGATGAGTGCGGGCTGCGACGCACCGCGCGGGGCGCCCTTCGAGGAAAATGCTTCGAGCGCGCGTTCGAATGCCGCCTCCGATTTGGTCGGAGGCGGCAGCCGCTTAGTGGTCGGCTTTGGGCGCCGATTCATGTTCGGCAGCCGGATCGTGCGAATCCGAAACGGGATGCTCCGTCTCGAAGCCTTCCAAATTTAAATTGACTTCTTCGTGGCCCTGATCCATCGCCTGCTCGTGCATGCCGGCGTTCTGCGCGTCGAGCGGATCCATCTCGTCGTGCTGTTCGCCGCCTTCGTATTGCATCTGATCTTCTTCGTATTGATCCGACCCGGGTTGCTGCTCGTCGATCGTTCCCGTTGCGCCCTGATCGCGTTTGCGTTTGTAGCGAACGGGGCCCGGTGTTGTCCGCGGGGATTTGGATTTGCGCCGGGCTTGGCGCGCTGCAACGATGTCTTCGCGTGCCACGCCGCCGCGGCTAGCAAGGGCTTTTGATTCGGCTACCGTGCGCGGACGCGAATCGCGATCCGTTGAGAGCCCCATGCGGCGGCGTTGCGTGGCCGCTTCGAGTTGCCGTTTGCGGAACACGAGCACGAGCGGCGCGGAGTAAAAGATCGAGTGATAGCCGCCGGAAACGATACCGACGAGCAATGCGAAGGCGAAGTTCTGCAGCGATGCTCCGCCCAACGCGAGTAGTGCAACGAGCGTGATAACGACCGTGGCAAGCGTGTTAAACGAACGCGTCATCGTCTGTAAGATCGACGTGTTGACGATCTTGTCGTACGGTACGTCGCCCATCAGTTTGGTATTTTCACGAATACGGTCGAGAATAACGATCGTGTCCATGACCGAATACCCGATGACCGTCAGCACCGCAGCCAAAAACGCATCGTCGGCCGCCTTGTTGGCAATCGCGTAGATGCCGATCATCATGGCCGCATCGCGAACGAGCGCGATAATCGTGACCAAGCCGAAGATGTAGTTCCAACCGAAGCGGAACGCAATGTACAAGAACTGGATGGAGAGTGCGATGACCAACGCCCAGATGGCCTTGATCAAATATTCGCGGCCGAGCGAGGGACCGACGGATTCGATCTTCGATTGCGCGCGATCGACTGTAGCCACCTTGCCCAGCGCCTTCCACATGGGTTCGGTGCTGTCGCCTAAGGCCCGCTGCGTCGCAATCGTATAGCGGTCGTTTGCGGGCTCGTTGGCCTTTGAAATCGTATTGATCTTCTCATCGGTGACGTTAATCGTCGCGAGCGCTTTGCGAATATCATCCTGGCTGACGGAACGATCGAACTTGACGTCGATTGCCGTACCGCCGGTAAACGACAGGCCGAGTTGCAAGGCTTTGGACGGTTGGAAGCCGCCGCCCGGTGCGGTAAACGCGTGATAGAGCATCGTAGCGATGCCCAGACCGATAACGATGTACGAAATGAGCGAAACAGTTTTAAACCAGCCGACGACATTCCAATTTAAGCGGCGGAAAAACATGGCTTATGCCCCCGCTTTCGCAAGGGTGCCGATTTCCTCGGACTTCACACCGTAGGCTGCCGGTGCGGTAATCAAGTCGTTGTTCACCAGGATGTCGATAAAGAAGCGCGTGATAAACACGGCCGTAACCAGCGAGAACACCGTTCCCCAGAACAGCGTATACGCAAAGCCCTTGACGGTTCCGGTACCGAGCATGAAGAGCACGCCCGCGCCGACGATGGTCGTGAAGTGGCTGTCAAACACGGCCGAAAACGCGCGCGAGAAACCGGTGCGCACGGCGGCGCGCAGCGACTTGCCCGACCACAGTTCTTCTTTTAACCGCTCGAAGATCAGCACGTTCGCGTCCACCGCCATACCGATCGAGAGAACGAAGCCTGCGATACCCGGCAAGGTGAGCGTGGCCTTCGCGCTTGCGAGCAGCCCGAGCATCATCAGCACGTAAATGATCAATGCGACGCCGGCCAACAGTCCCGGCAAGCGGTACACGAAAATCATGAACAGTAAGACGAGGCCGAGGCCGAACATCGAGGCGTAGAGCGATTTGGTTAAGTCGATTGCGCCGAGCGTCGGGCCGATCGAATCGTTTTCGATAATCGTGATGCCGACCGGAAGGGCGCCTGCATTAAGTTCGTTGGAAAGCACGGTCGCTTGTTCTTGCGTGAAGCTGCCAGTGATCTGTCCGTTTTCACCAATGGTCGATTGAATGGTGGCCGACGAGATGTAGTGCTTATCAAGGAAGATCGTTAACAGGTGGCCGATGTTCTTGCTCGTCAGGTCCGCGAATTTCTTCGGGTCTTTGGTCGTGAAATCGATGTTCCACGCCGCGCTGGAATATTGCGATGGCGCCGGTACGGCTTTTGCAAGCTCCGCACCGGAATAGACGGTCGCGCCGCCGTCTTTGTACGCACCGTCACGCGTATAGGCCTTGTCGGCTGCAGAAGCGCCCGGCGCAAGCCCGCGGTCCGCACGATTGCGCACGTCGGGTGAAACAATCTTGAACTCGAGCTGCGCGACTTCTTTCATCGTGCGCGTTGCTTCGTCTTGATTCTTCACACCCGGAAGTTCGGCCAGAATGCGGTCGGTGCCGACGCGCGTGAGTACCGGTTCGGTTACGCCGAGTCCGTTGATGCGGTTGTCGATAACCTGCAACACCTGGCCCTGCACTTCGGAGGTAATCGCTTTGACGTGCTCGTTGGGATTGAGCTGCAAGAGCACGCGAACGCCGCCCTTGAGGTCCAGGCCCAAGTTAATCTTCTTCTGCACGGGCGTGGCTTCATACAGGCACAGCGCGATAATGCCCAAAATGACAAGCGCCTTCAGCGGATTTTTGACTCTATTCCAGCTCATGATCTCCCCAAAATGCGGGCCATTTTGGGGCCCCCAACACTTATAAAAGGCGCCCTGCCAACGGTGCGGGCGCGACTACTGCGCGCTCGTCATTCAACATCCCGGCCGGGAGTAACTGCACCTCAGGCGGCAACTCGCTATAAGAGAAGACATCCACGCTCAAGCCGGAGTGGATCAGGAAATCGGCGAGCGCTGGTCGCAAGGCAGCAGTGCAAACGAGCGCCGCGCGTTCACGAGGAACCTCCTGCCGGTAGGCTTCGACCCGCCGACGGATTGCGACGGCCGTCTGCGGTTCTTCGGTTCGCAGCTCCACCTCGGCGCCGACCAGCAACGGTTCCAGCGTCCGGACGCCGCGGCGCAGCAAGAGGTGCGGAATAATGGCGCGGCGTGCCGCTTCCGCCAATTCGCGCGGTTCGCGCGACAGAGCGCAGGCGTCCACGATCGCTTCGAGCGCGGCGACAGGATCCCGCGGCCACGCGCGTTCGCGCAGCAACAGCCCAAACGTCTTATGCAGCGTTGCGAGCGGCAGCGCATCGGTGCCGATTTCTTTCACAAGTGCCGGCACCGTGGCGCGCAAGTGCTCGATGAGCGTTTGCAATTCTTGGCGCCCGACCAGCGCCGCTGCATTCGCGCGCGCAACTTCGGCCAGATGCGAGCCCAGCACCGACACGGGATCGAAGACGAGCGCGCCCAACTGCATCGCGTGCTCGCGTGCTTGCGGTACAATCCATTTTGCGGGCAGGCCGTACACCGGCTCGAGGATTTCTTCACCCCGCAGACCTGCAAGCGCGGCGCGCTCGGCCACGGCCAGCATTTTGTCCACGTGCAACGTGCCGTCGCCCACGAGCTGATCGCGAACGCGGATGGCGTACGTCGCTCCGTCGCGCGCCAAGTCGTCGCGTAAACGCACGCCGGGAATAACCACGCCGATCTCGGCGGCGAGCGCACGGCGCACCTCGCCGATTCGATCCAACAATGCCTCGGCGAGCGGCGGCGCCAGCAATTGCGCGAGCTCCGCTCCGAACTCGATCGAGATTGCGTCCACGCCGACGAGGCCCAGCGCCATTTCCGGCCGGCGGATCGCGCTGCGCCGCGCGGTTTCCGATGCTGCGCGCTCGTCTGCAAGGCTCGCCGCTTTCTTACGCGCGGAGAGATGCGCGGCCGCAAACGCGCAAACGCTTAAGAGTAAGAAGACCGGACGCGGCAGCGCCGGAACGAAGGACAGTACGAAAACAAGCGCGCCGCCGCTGCGCAATATCTCGGGTCGCGCAAAGAGTTGCGAAGCCAAATCAAACCCGAGCGATCCGTCCGCCGCCACCCGCGTCACCATCATGCCCATCGAAATCGACATTAGAAACGCAGGCAGCGTTGTGACGAGCGCGTTCCCGATGGAAAGCAACGCAAAGGTACCGAGCGCATCTCCCGGCGACATGCCGTGATACGCCATGCCGACGACGACGCCGCCCGCGAGATTGAGAACCACGATAACGAGCGCCGCAATCGCATCGCCCTTGACGAACTTGCCCGCGCCGTCCATCGCGCCGTAAAAATCGGCTTCCTTTTGAACCAGCGCGCGTTTGAGGCGCGCGGCCTCCGAGTCGATCGTGCCGGCGTGCACGTCGGCGTCGATCGCCATTTGCTTGCCCGGCATCGCATCCAAAGTGAAACGCGCCGCGACTTCGGCTACACGCTGCGAACCCTGCGCGATGACGAGAAATTGAATGGTCACGAGAATGGTAAATACGATCAGACCGACCACCACATTTCCGCCCACCACAAACTCGCCGAACGCCGGAATGATCGATCCCGCGCCGCCTGGCAGATGCCCTTGCGTCAAAATTAGGCGCGTAGCGCTCACGTCCAGCGCGAGCCGGAAGAGCGTCGCGATGAGCAGGGCCGGCGCGAAGGCCGAGAATTCGAGCGGATCGGTAATCGTGACGCTCATCAGCAAAACGAGCACGCACCCAAAAATGTTCAGCGCCAAGAGCGCGTCGAGCAGCCACGGCGGTAATGGAACGATCAGAATCATGACGATCGACAACACCACGGCGGCAAAGCCGTACGTCATGGACTTTTTCACGAAAGCACGCCGGACTTCGCCAGGGCTGCCACGATTTCGGCGACGGCAATGTAGCTCTCTTTGGGAATGACCTCACCGGCCCGCGTGCTTGCATAAAGTGACCGCGCGAGCGCAATGTTTTCGATCACGGGAACGTTCAAGACGGCCGCCCGCTCGCGCACGCGTACCGCAATTTCGCCCGCGGCCTTAATCAGTACGCGCGGTACGGTAACGGCAGGCGGCCCGTACTCCAGCGCGATCGCGATATGCGTGGGATTGACGACGACGAACGCGGCGTCTTTCAAGCGTTTGAGCGAACCGCGCGAAATATCGCGGTACATCGCGCGCCTGCGACTCTTGGCCGCGGGATCGCCCTCCTGTTCTTTGTGGTCCCGCTTGACTTCATCGAACGACATGCGCAGTTTCTTACGCCATTTGGCGACTGCCAGACCGAAGTCGACGCTTCCGAACGCCGCTCCCAGCACGGCAATCGAAAATGCGCACCGGATTGCGCCCGCCCACGCAGTTTGCGCAAGCAACTGCGCGGGACGCGCTTCGCTCCCGGAATCAAGGAGTTGCACGAGCGCCGGAACGATCACGCCCGCGGCACACGCGACGGCGACGATCGCGCGCGCCGAACCGACGAGCGCTTCGCGCGAAAACATTCGCTTCATGCCTTCGAGCGGATGCAGGCGGTCGAACTTCAGCGTTATCGCAACCACGCGCAGACCACCGCCCTGAAGCAGCATGACGGCGCTTCCTACGAGCGCCGAGCAAACGACCGGGAGCAGCGCCCATAGCGCGACG
>JALZBM010000082.1 GCA_030947385.1 Vulcanimicrobiota bacterium | reverse complement strand
TTCTTTGGTGGACCCGACGTACGGCACGGTGACGGAGAGCGACGAAACGTAATTGCGCGAACCGCGCTGCAGCTGGATCGAGCCCCCGTTGCCGGTTCCGTTGATGTTGCTGTTGGAGAACGAGAGTGTTCCGTACAACCCTTGGCCGGTTAAGCCGCCCGCGTATCCGGCGCCGATGCTCGCGTTACCCGTGCGTTGTTCGGTAACGGCCCAATTGATCGTTACGAGCGCGGGGTTTTTTGGATCGGGTCCCGGTTTGATGTTCGGGTCGACCTTGGAGAAAAAGCCGGTCGCGTTGAGGCGTTCGTAATCGCGACGTAAGCCGGAATTGGTGATGTACATGCCCGGACGCATGCGCAACTCGCGGCGGATCACCGCGTCTTTGGTGCGCGTGTTGCCCGTAATCGAAACGGCCCCGATCTTCGCCGCATGAATATCGTAGCGCACGTCGGCGGTGCCGGCTTTGAGATCGATGGTGGCAGGATCCAAGCCGCCCTCGAAGTCGCCCAAGATCAAGTCGTACTTATCGTACAACTTCTTGATGACGTCGATATCTTTGTCTTTGAGTTCATCAGAGTACGGCACACCGGCTTTGACGTTGAGGACCGGCAGAATGACGTTCGGCGTCAGCAACGGATCGCCGACGATCTGGACCATGCGAACGGTCAGGCCTTCCTGAATCGTCAGCGCCAAAACGCCGGACGAAACGTCGCCGATATCTTTGACGTGCGTGGGAACTTGGCCGCCGAAGCCCTGGCGGTCGTAGTAGGAGTTGATTTTGAGAATATCTTGGTGGAAGGTATTGGTGTTGAGTACCTGACCGACCGACGTGTCCATGAGCGCGAGAAGCGTATCGTTGGGCACGTGCGTGTTCCCGGCAAAGGTGATCCGCGTGATGACGGGGTTTTCGATAACGCGATACGTAATCGCGATGCCGTTCGGACGCTGCCGGATGAGCGGCGGCACCTGGTCGGCAAAGTAGCCGAGCGCGAAGATACTCTTGAGGTCCGCCGCAACGACTGCCGGATCGTACTGATCGCCGGGGCGCGCCTTGACGACGGCCAGAATGCGGTCGGCGGGAACGTGCACGTTTCCGGAGACGTCGACGGAAACGATTTGCGGGCCGGCTGCGGCAATAGAAGCGGTCGGTAAGACCATCGCGGTGATGGTGATCAGTGCAAGCATGAGGCCTGCGCACCGGAGAAGCGCACGAGGCGCACGCCAGAGGCTAACGGTCATCGAATATTCTTCCCTAAAGTGATTGTTTGCCGGGGTCAATTAGCAACCTAACGCGCCAGATGTGCGCATTGTTTCGGCCCGGGTCGCAAGTTCTCTGCGTGCCATCTTGCCCCTCTCTACGAGGCAATTCCGCGCTTTTATTCTTACCAAAAGAGCCTCTGCAAGCTGAACGCAAAGCCCTTGTTGCCGTTCACCGGCTGGCCTACCGTCACGTTTGGATCGGTGATCACGGCCGAGCTGCCCCCGTTGCCGCCGAAGAACGTGGTCGGAGAACTCTGCGTGAAGAATGTAAGCTGCGCGACTGTGTATTCGCTTGGAGCGTACTGCAACCCGTATGTGGTGCGGTTCGGAAATCCGAAATTGGTCGCATAAACGCCGGCAAGCCGCCGGTTGATCGGCCGGCGTGCGCTCACGCCCACGTTCCCAAAGTAATCCACCGTCAAGTTCACGCTCGAGAGGCCGAGCGTGCCACCCAGAGCATTTTCAATGGGCGTGAGCAGGCTATGGGCGAATTGGGCGTTGAGAATATTGAAGGCCTCTTGCCCGATGCTCAAACTGCCTGCCTGGTGACGGAAGGCGCCCGGCGGCAGCGGCTGCCCGCTCCCTTGGGGCGGCGCACCGGCCAGCTGCCCGGGCGCGACGGCGTTGCCGTTGCGATCGAAGGTGAGCCCGCCGATGAGTCCCAGTGGCGTAAGCATAGCGATAATTTGGTCCCGGGAGAGCCCCGGCGGATCGGAGCTAAAGGAAAGCGTGGGGTTTGTCGCCGGCCCGGTCACCTTAATCGTGACGTCCGCCGACCCGGCGATTTGCGAACCGGGGTTGGGGTCGGTTACGTGCGTCGTGCCGATCGCGTACAGCTGCGGAATGACCCCGTTCTCCGGAGTGAAGGTAACCGTGCCTTCTTGAACTTTGAAAACGTGATCGATGAAACGCAGCGAGCCGCCCGAAGCGTCGAACTCCCCGGCCAAGGTGGGTTGCGCGAGCGACCCGGCGAGCAGCGCGTGGCCGGTGGCGCCGATGTCGATGCCAAAGCCCAAAGCGCTCGCGCGCACCGCGACGTTTTTACCCGCCGTGACGCCGAGATTAAAGCCGAGATTGAACGGAAAACCGGGCGCTGCCGCATCCGGCGCGGAGGCGGGCCCGCCTTTGAACGTTGCAACCGCATCCTGCGCCGCGCCGACCGCTCCCGTACCGTGCGAAACGAACGCGGCGAACGGAATCACGGCGTCCCGCGCCTTCACGTCTCCGGAGAGAACCGCGAGTTCGCCGGGGTTCTTGGTAAGACGCAGATCCGAGTCGATCGTTCCCGAACCGTACGCCGGGAAGTTCAGCACGGCGCTGCGCGTTTTCGCATCCACCGTGTAGGCGAGTTGTGTGCCCGCCGCGCCCCGCTCGAAGCCGATATTTCCGTTGCCGTCAAGCGTCCCGCGCCCGAGTTGCGCGTGCAAATTCTCCAGCGTTGCATGCGTTCCGTGAAAAACAATCTGCGCGACCGTTTGCGTGACCGGCGCGGTTTCAATCGGGCCGGAATACCTTCCTCCGCTCAGGCCCATCGCGCCGTTGATACGCGGGGCATCTACGCTGCCGTTGACCGCGATGTGTCCGTTGAGCAAGCCGCCGACTTTCGTGCCCGCCGGCAAGAGTGCGGTGAAGTCACTTAAGTCCGCCGCCGTTGAGAAAACGTCCATCGAAAACGGCGCGTGGCGCGGCCCGATGCCGAACGGGGCGACTTGCAAGGGCAGCGCGCCGGCGATCGCCACGTTCCCCTTGGCTAAGGTTACTTCCGCATTGCGTACCACGAGATTGCGACCGCGCAAACCGAGCGAGGCAACCAACTGCGGTATCTCGACGCCGCGCACGTTCGCTTTAGTGAGATCCACGCCGGCGCTAAGTTGCGGCGCGGCCCAGGTGCCGCCGATCGTTAATTGCGATTCCAAGTTCCCTTTAATGCCGAGCGGCGTTTTCAACACGTTGCCCGCAAGCGTCGGCAGATCGGAACTCTGCGCGGAGAACGTCAAGTTAATCGGATCGTGTTTGCCCAAACCGAACCGTCCCGTTCCGGTCGCAACGAGAGCCGGTACTTGCAAATCAAAGTGCGTTAAGGCCACGCTGCGCCCGATGGAATGGGCGTTCATGTGGAGCAGATCGATTGGAACGCTTCCCGCCGTGCCGTGGCGCAGGGTTGCCTCGCTTACGAGCGCCAGTTGCGGATATAGCCCGTGAAGCGTGGCCGTTGCATCGACGCGTCCCGTGACGGGCAGGGTCGGATAGCCGAAAGCCGGCAGCCATGTCGAGAGATCCAGGCCGTGCAGTTGCGCGGCGAGATCGTACCGCGAGTGTGCGACCGTTTGCGCAAACGTTGCTTCGGATGCCAGTGCAACGCTGCCGGCCACGTGCAACATTCCGTGCACTCCTCCAACGTGCAAGTTGCCGTTGACGACGCCGTCATGGCTCGACCAGGTTGCGTCGGTGTTGCCGATGGGTAAGCGCCGGTAGCGGAAATCCTCGACATCCACATAGCCGGACGTTGCGATCGAGAGATTGCTGCGAGCCACCGAGATGGCGATGCGCTTCGCCTTTCCGGCGAGCGTATCGCCCGTATCAAAAAAGTCGTTGAAGTCGGCGAGATCCGCGTTCGTCGAGCGGAACGACACGGCGGTACGGCGGCGGTTCAATGCGGCATCAAAACCGGCGTGCGTCGATCCGATGCCCACAATCCCGTTGCGCGCCGATATGCTCCCGGGACTCGCGGCCAGGAGCGCGCTCGCATCCTCAAAGCCGAGCCCATTGACTTGTCCGACCGGCACGTGCAGCGGACCGCGAACCGAAGGTGCCCGCACGCCACCGCCGATCGCGAGGCGCGCGCCGAAACTGCCCGTCGTACCGAACGTCGGGAAATGCAACGTGTTTGCCGCGGTGGTGATGTCGGCGGCCGGAACGTCGGCAATCAAATTCAATCCGGGGGATCCGGAATGCACGTTGTTGATGTCACCGTTTATCCCGCCGTACGTGCCGTTTACCGTCACCGTCGCGTTCTGCACGTTGAGCGACTGGGCGCCCAAATGCACGTCGGAACTGCCTTGCACGGGATAACCCAAAGCAACGCCGTTCGTTACGGCGACGCCGCCATCGAACGTCGGCGCATTTCCTTGCGAGCCGAGCAGTCCGACGAGAGCAACCGTTCCGGCCGAAAGCGGAAGCCCGAGCGCGCGCGCCGTTTGGGGGCCGGCGTTCGCGGTTGAAATGGCGACGGATTTTCCGTTCCCGTACGTTCCGCCCGCGACGATGTCGGCGCCGGCGATTTTTCCTCTCCCCGAGTAGACTCTCACGCCGCCGTTTTCAAACGCGACGGTTCCGTTAAACGATTGCACGGGAATACCGCGCACGCTTACGCCGTTAAATTGGGCGCCTTGCGTCTGCAGCGTTAGCGTATTGTTTTGGAACGCGACCGCGACCGGACCCGCGACGTGTCCGCGAGCGCCTCCCGCGGACGCAAACGGCAGCGCATCGAGCGAACCGTTGAAGTTGCCGCCGGCCGCGACCGCGCCGTTTTGGTAGGTTGCGTTGCCCGAAAAATTCCCCCACGGCCCAGTCGCATGGACCCTCGGAATGGAAACGTTGCCGATGGGTCCGGCAAAATCGACCCCCAGCGTGTTGACGGTCAATCCCGCAACGCGTACATCTTTCGCCTGCGCGTATCCCCCGACGGCGATGTCGCTGCCGGCGCCGGCACCCGCCACGTCCGCGCTAATCACATGACCGGCAAACCCATTGAATTGCGCGAGCTGGAGTCCGGGAAAAGATGCCGCCCGCGATGGTTCGATCGTAAAGTTTCGCGCCGAGACCCAGAATGCAACATCACGATGCGCGCGGTCGAGGGCATAGCTTCCGTAGAGCGATCCCCCCTTGCGGTGGATGATGAGGGGGCCGATCGTTGCGTCGCCCCGGGGAGAAAGCGCATAGACGCCGCTCATGACGTCCGGGTCGTACGCGTCGGCTATTTGCCCGGTGACTCCGATCGACGTATCGGTGCCGCTAGCGACGGCTTCGCCGGCGATCGCGCTGCCCGGCACGAGCGCACCGAGATACGGCAAATCCGACGCGTTGCCCGTGTAGGCGATCGCCATTTGAGAGTCCACGTGTTTCCCGAGCGTTGCATTCCCGCGCACGCTAACGTTGAGATTTCCGTACCGCCCCTGCAGCGGAACGATCGTTGCGATACCGGTGTAGAGCGCCATAACGCCGTGCGCGTCTTGCACCGGGAAGCGGTCGTAGCGCACGCGCGGTGATTGGAAACCGACTAAGATTAGTGGGTTTGCGATAGGACCTTCGATCAACGTGGCGATTTTCGTATCGCCGTACAGCGGATAGCGCGCGCCGGAGGCGACGAGGGTTTTGAGTGTGCGCAGATCACCCCGGCCTTGCAACCCTAAGGCAAATTTCGGATTCGAAAAATCGTAAATCGATCCGGCAACCAGCAGCGGCAAACCGGCGACGGTTGCCTCGAGAGCGCGCGCCGCTAAGCCGCTGTCGGTGATCTGCAGACCGCCGCGAATGTTGTCCAGCGGCAGCGCCAAACCGTTGATATACAACTGCCCGTCGTTCAATACCAAGGTGGCCGACGTGTGATACTGAATTGCGGCGCCGGGTTTAACGTCGAGCGCGTAAATGCGCGCGTCAAAATTCTTCGCCGTTCCGGCCACGATTCGAGCCGCGGACGAATTGATAAAGTAGTTGCCGATGGCTTTAATCGGCACGGCGGCGGCAACAAAATGGTGAATCGCATAGCCGTGATGATAGTCGACCGTTCCAACGGCGCGCAACGGCTCGTCTTTCGTATCCACAAAGGAGGCCGTGACCGTATAATGCGTGCGGTCGTTCGTTTTCGTCGTAAAGTCGGCATCGATATTGTGCACCGCTTGGACGCGCGACTCTTTATAAAACTGATAGTCGTCGACGAGAGTGGCACTCCCGTGCCGGATACGCGCGTAAAAATCGAACGGCGTTGAGAGCGTTTGCGTTGCCGCCGGCGCGCCCGTTGCGCCCATCGAGAGACTGTGCGAAATATTGTAGGTACCGTTTTGATGGTGGATGACCGTCAAATGCGGCTGATCGATCGCAACGCCCACGAAGCCGAACCGGTGTTTGCTTCCGGGCAGCAGATCGCGCAAGTTGTAATACACATCGATGCGTACGGCATCGAGAACCGGCTCGCCCTTCTTGCTGATATGGGTATTGAGAAACGCGCCATGCGCGGCTTGCAGACGCACCTCACCGATGTCGAAGTGGTAGCCGGTGGCGAGGCCTAAGCCTTGCGTAATGATAAAGCGCGCGACGGCATGGCGGGCGAGGACGAGGGTCAGTAGTGCCACCGCGACGATCGCGATGAGTCCCCCGAGCCGTCTTTTCGCCTGCAACGATGCCCCCGTGTCCAGGTTGCCGCCCCCGGTGATTTCCGCCGTAACGTCCTCCCGCTTTCTTCCTACCCTACTTACCCCGGGCACGGGCTTCCTCACGGCAAGAACGCTATCCGAAAACGCGCCTCCGGTGCATCTCGTTCCTTAATCTTGGCCGAAAATGATCTTTGGGGCGAACCGGGCTAGAGGTCGATGTTCTTGACGCTTCGGGCAAAATCGAAGATGTATTGCTTGCGGGGCTCGACCTTGTCGCCCATGAGGTCGGTGAAAATCTTCTCCGCCTCGACCCCGTCCTCGACCATGATTTGCTTGAGCCGGCGGTTGCCGACTTCCATGGTTGTCTCGGCCAACTGCTGGGCGTCCATTTCGCCGAGGCCCTTGTACTGCTGAATCATGAACTCTTTGCCGTCACCGGTTCCGACGATCGACTTAAGCTCGTCATCCGTGAAGGCGTACCATTGCTTTTTGCCCTTGCGGATTCCGTAGAGCGGCGGCTGCGCGATATACACGTAGCCGTCTTCCACGAGTTGCTTCATCTGACGGTAGAAAAACGTCAAGAGCAGCGTGCGAATATGCGAGCCGTCGACGTCGGCGTCGGTCATGATGATGATCTTGTGATAGCGCAACTTGCCGGCGTTGAATTCGTCACCAAACCCGGTACCGAGCGCGGTAATCATGGTACGGATTTCTTCGTTGGCCAGGACTTTGTCCAGGCGCGCCTTCTCGACGTTGATGATCTTGCCGCGCAGGGGAAGAATGGCTTGCGTATTGGGATCGCGTCCGCCCTTGGCGGTGCCGCCGGCCGAGTCGCCTTCCACTAAAAAGATCTCGCTCTGCGCGGGATCCTGATTTTTACAGTCGATCAGCTTTCCCGGAAGACCGCTGCCTTCGAGCGAGCTTTTGCGGCGCGTAAGGTCGCGCGCCTTTTTCGCGGCTTCGCGCGCGCGCGATGCCTGCATGCACTTATCGACGATGGCGCGAGCGAATTTCGGGTTTTCTTCAAAGAAGAAATCCAAGCGCTCGTTGATCAGTCCGTAGGCGATGCTGCGCACTTTGGCGTTACCGAGTTTGGTTTTGGTTTGGCCCTCGAACTGCGGATTCTCGAGTTTGACGGAGATGACGGCCGTTAAACCTTCCATGCAATCGTCGGTCGAGAGATTTCCGTCGGCCTCCTTGAGAAAGCCGCGCTTCTTTGCATAGGTGTTCACCGCGTTCGTAACGGCGGTGCGGAACCCGATCAAATGCATCCCGCCTTCGATCGTGTTGATATTGTTGGCGAACGAATAGATGAGGTCGGTGTACGTGTCGGTCCACTGCATCGCCACTTCGACAGCCAAACCGTCACGTTCGGCATTGGTAGAGATGATCGGATGGAGGGGATCTTTCTTATCGTTGAGCCATTCGACAAACGAGATGATGCCGCCGTCGTACTTGAACGTGCGTTCCTTGGGTGCTTCGCCGCGCTCGTCGCGCAGCGTTATCGCGAGGCCGCGATTGAGAAACGCGAGTTCGCGCAACCGTTTTTGCAAAATGTCCCAATGGAAATTCGTCGTTTCGAACACTTCCGTATCGGGTTTGAAATGCTGGATCGTGCCGGTGCCCTCGGCCCTCCCGATTTTCTTGAGCTTCTCCTTGGTGATTCCCCGGACGAACGAAATCTCGTAGAGCGCTCCGCCCAGGCGAACGCGCGTGGTCATCCATTCCGAAAGTGCGTTGACGACCGAAATACCGACGCCGTGCAGACCGCCGGAGACTTTATAGCCGCCCTTACCGAATTTGCCGCCCGCGTGCAAGATGGTCATTACGACTTCGACCGCCGGCATTTTCTCGCCGGCGTGTACGTCGATGGGAATGCCGCGGCCGTCGTCCTCAACGAAGCACGAGCCGTCCTTGAACAAGATTACGCTGATGTTATGTGCGTGCCCCGCGAGCGCTTCGTCCACGGCGTTATCGACGGCTTCGTAGACGAGTTGATGCAGGCCGCGTTCGGCCGTATTGCCGATGTACATGCCCGGGCGCTTGCGCACCGCTTCAAGGCCTTTGAGGACTT
>JALZBM010000267.1 GCA_030947385.1 Vulcanimicrobiota bacterium | reverse complement strand
CCAAACGGTTAGCATGTCGTAGACTTCGGGTGTTTCCGGGATGAGCGCGATAGAGCGACTGCGATCCGCACCGAGCACGACGTCGTCGAGGGTAATCGTGCCGCGATCGGGGCGCAGCAAGCCGCACAAGCACAAGAACGTCGTACTTTTACCGGCGCCGTTGGGTCCCAGCAGTCCAACGATTTCGCCGCCGTTCACTTCGAAGGACAGGGAGTCGACAGCAAGCGTGTTTTTGAAAGCCTTGCTGAGGTTGTCGACTCGCAATGCCTTCACCGGCATACGCTTAGTGGCCGGTCAACCGAAGTTTTGCGTTCGCAAAATCGATGACCGACTGCTCGCGTTGCTGCGCGGCCGGATCCGGAGCGGCTTTGTGACGTTCGGTCGCAGCGGCAAGGTCCGCACGAGCGGCGTTAACGTCAACGTCTTCGAACTTGAGCGCCTGATCGACCAGGACCGTAACGCGATCCGGTAACGCCTGCATAAAGCCTTCGCTGGTTGCTAGTTCCAGCCGTTTGTGCGCGCCGTTCTCCACAACGTTGGCTCGCAAAACACCCGGTTTGAGCGCGGTTAGAAACGGCGCGTGATGCGCGAGAATGCCTTCCTCGCCTTCGGTCCCAACGGCAATCACAAGTTCCGCATCGCCCTCAAAGGCAATCTTCGTCGGCGTAATCAGCTTAAACGGAATGGTAGTCGCCATACGTTAAACTGCAGCACCCATCTTCTCGGCATTCTCTTTGACTTCGTCGATGGAACCTGCGTAGAAGAACGCTTGCTCCGGGAGATCGTCCACTTTACCGTCCAGCACTTCTTTAAACGAAGCAATCGTGTCGGCAATCTTCACGTACTTACCCGAGCGTCCCGTAAACTGCTCGGCCACGAAGAACGGCTGCGAGAACAAACGCTGAATGCGCCGCGCGCGCCCAACGGCAACCTTATCGTCGTCAGAGAGCTCTTCAACGCCGAGAATCGCAATAATATCCTGAAGATCGCGGTAGCGCTGCAACGTTTCCTGAACCCCACGCGCAACGTCGTAGTGCTCTTGCCCGACGATCTGCGGATCCAAAATCCGCGAGCTGGAAGCGAGCGGATCGACAGCCGGATAAATACCCAACTCCGAAATCGGCCGCGAAAGCGCCGTCGTCGCATCGAGATGCCCGAATGTCGTCGCAACGGCCGGATCGGTATAATCGTCAGCAGGCACGTACACGGCCTGAACCGACGTAATCGAACCCTTACGAGTGGACGTAATCCGCTCTTCCAACCGCCCAAGATCGGTGGCCAGCGTCGGCTGATAACCAACGGCAGACGGCATGCGCCCCATCAAAGCCGACACTTCGGAGCCGGCCTGCAAATACCGGAAAATATTATCCATAAACAACAACACATCGGCGCCCAACTCATCCCGGAAATACTCCGCCATCGTGACACCGGTCTGCGCGATCCGAAAACGTACGCCGGGCGGTTCATCCATCTGCCCAAACACAAGGGTCGTCTGCGCGAGCACGCCGGACTCTTTCATCTCAGTCCAAAGATCGTTGCCCTCACGCGTGCGCTCACCCACACCGGTAAACACGGAAAACCCCTTATGCACGCTCGCAATATTCCGAATCAATTCCTGAATCAGAACCGTCTTACCAACACCCGCACCACCGAACAACCCAACCTTACCGCCGCGCGTATAAGGCGCCATCAGATCGACCACTTTAATCCCGGTCTCAAACATCTTCGGCGTCGGATCCTGAGCCGCAAACGTCGGCGCATCGCGATGAATCGGCCAATGCGCAGCAGCTTTCACCGGCTCATCAGAGTCAATCGTCTTACCCAACACGTTGAAAATGCGTCCCAGCGTCCCCTCACCCACCGGAATCGTAATCGGCGACCCGGTATCGGTAACCGCACCGCCACGCACAAGCCCATCGGTCGATCCCATCGCAAGACAACGCACCTGATTGTTACCAAGCTCATCCTGCACCTCGAGAACAAGATCGCGCGCCTGCATCGCCGTACCACCAAGATTCTCGGTATGCGAATTCGGCGTCCCGGCCGCCCCGTTAACAGAAGCATGCGAATCATCGTTCACACGAACGGTCAACGCGGTGTTGATCTTCGGCAACGTCTCCGCCGTAAACTCAACGTCAACGACGTTCCCAAGAACCTGGACAACTTTACCGGTGGCAGCCATATTATTTCGTTCCTTTAGATATTTCGTAAGATAATGCCGGCGTCATGATCGTGGCTCGGATGATCCGCATGCTCCCGCTCGGGCGTATGAGAATCGCCCGTAGCCAGGATGGCGGGAGGGCGATTTCATGGAGTAGCAATTTCACACGATGTGAAATTGCGGACGTCCCGAGCGGGAGCATGCGGGTCATACGGGCCACGATCATGACCCCGTCAAAGCTTCTGCTCCGGCCACGATTTCAAGGAGTTCCTTGGTGATTGCAGCCTGGCGCGCGTTATTCATAACGATGGTGAGTTCGTCGATGAGTTTGCCGGCGTTTTCGGTCGCGTTGTTCATCGCGACCAGTTGCGCGGCGTAGAATGAGGCGTCCGTTTCGAGCATTGCGGACAGCAACGTGAATTCGAGATACTTTGGAAGTAGGCGCGAGAGCACTTCCTCAGGTGACGGCGCGAATTCGACGGCGCCTTTGGGTGCATCGTCCTTCTTTTCGGTTGTGATCTCCGTGGGTTCGACCGGGATGATTTTGCGGGTTTCGGCGCGTTGGACCATCATCGAGATCATTTTGGCTGAGATCAGTGTGATGTCGCCGATTTTGCCCGCGGTGAAATCTTCGGAGACCTTTTGCGCGAGTTCGCCGGCGATGTCGAGTTTGGGTTGTGCGCCCAGCGCCCAGGTGGGGCGGTCGTTTTGGCCCAGGCGGCGCACGGCGTTACGCGCTTTGTTTCCGACGGAGTAGAAGACGACGTCGCTGTGCGCTTTGCGGTATTGTTCGCCCGCCCGAATCATGTTGGAGTTGAAAGCGCCGGCGAGGCCTTTGTCCGCGGTCATAAGGATGACGCCCGAGGGCGCGCCTTCGCGTCCCGGCTTCATGAAAGGATGATCGACGTTCGAAACGCTGCCCATCAGGTCGCGCAGCATTTCACCGATGGCGTCCGCATACGGGCGGGCTTGCTTTTGCGCGAGTTCGGCGCGGCGGATTTTGGCCGCGGCGACCTGTTTCATCGCTTTGGTGATTTGTTGCGTGTTCTTGAGCGATTTGATTCGCGCGCGAAGATCCTTAACTGATGCCATTAGAAGCTCTTGTTGAACTCCGTTAATGCGGCTTCGAGCGCTTTTTTGAAGTCGTCGGAGACTTGGCC
>JALZBM010000081.1 GCA_030947385.1 Vulcanimicrobiota bacterium | reverse complement strand
GAGGCCGGAATGACGCTGACCGTGGAACCGGGCTTGTACGTGCCGCTCGACCTACAATGCGCCGAGCGTTTTAAGGGCATCGGCGTGCGCATCGAGGACGACATTCTTTGCTCTGCGAACGGCCCGGATGTCTTGAGCGACAACATTCCCAAAGAAATCGCGGAAATCGAAGCAATCGTGGGTAAGGGCAGCCCTTAGGGGGCTTTGTATGCGCATCGGTATTCTTGGGGCCAGCGGCTTCATCGGCAAGCATGTCACCGCGGCATTGCGGCAGCGTGGAGATACCGTCGTCAGCGCATCCTTGCGCGAACCTGCAGCGGCCGCGCAGACACTTGCCGGTTGCGACGCGGTCGTAAATCTAGCCGGCGAACCGATCGCACAACGCTGGAGTTCCGATGTCAAAAAGAGGATCGAAGAAAGTCGCACGTTCGCGGTTTCAACTTTTCTCGATCAGCTCAGTGCCGTAGCAATGATTCCGAAGCGGTACGTTTCCGCCTCGGCGGTCGGCTATTACGGGACCAGTGAGACGGTCACGTTTACCGAAGAGAGTCCGGCCGGGAGCGATTTTCTTGCGCGCGTTTGTTTGGGTTGGGAACGCGAAGCTGCGCGCGCATCAGATTTGGGAATGCGTGTGACGTGCATTCGAAACGGTCTTGCACTCGGCAACGACGGCGGGGCGCTAGAAAAAATTATCAAACCGTTCCGAATGGGCGCCGGCGGCCGCGTCGGAAGCGGAAAACAATGGTATTCGTGGATTCATATCGACGATCTTACCGGCATCTACCTTATGGCGATCGACGGCGTGGACGGCGCGTTAAACGCAACTGCTCCCAATCCGGTGACGAATAGCAATTTTACGAAAGCACTCGGAAAGGCGCTCGGCCGGCCAACCTTCTTCCCGGTGCCCGGCGCGGCGATCGCGGCGATCCTGGGCGAAGGCGCGATCGTTGTAACGGAGGGGCAGCGCGTGCTGCCGGAGCGAACGATGATGGCCGGATACACATTTCGGTTTTCGGAAGTCGGTGCAGCATTAGCAAATTTAGTCTGACCATGGAGCGCCACGGTCTGGTCTCGCAACGATTACGGCTCGAGCCCACGAGCACCCATCACGCCGCTCGCGTGTACGAAGCGATGTCGGACGAGCGTTTGTGGACGTACTTCCCAAACCTGCGCCCGAAAAGCCTGGAAGAACTGCGCGAACTGTACCGGCGCTGGCAACGCGGCAATCCGTATGCGAACCGCGACGAAGCTTGGGAGAACTGGATCTGTCTGCTGCAGGATACCGAAACGCCTGTCGGCGCGTTCCAAGCGACTATTCTTCCGGAAGGCACCGCGTACATCGCCTACGTGATATACATCGATTACCAGCGGCAGGGCTACGCGCGTGAAGGCGCGCGTGCCGTGATCGATCACTTACGCGACGTGCATCACGTTCGCCGCGTGCTGGCAGATATGCACAAAGAAAATACGGCGTCGATCAAACTTGCCGAGACGCTCGGTTTCAAACCGGTTCCGGTCGGCACCAAAATGCCGGCCGGTCATGGTCCCGGACCGGACGACTGCGCGTACGAACTGCTTGTGGGTTAAACCTTGAGGCTAAGCGCGGGCTCGACCGCAAACTCGAGCGCTTCCAAGTAGCGTTCGGCGTCCATCGCCGCCCGGCAGCCGAGCCCGGCCGCCGTCACCGCTTGCTTGTAGCGAACGTCGAAGACGTCTCCGGCGACGAACACGCCCTCCACGTTCGTGGAGACGCCGTCGTCCGAACTGATATAACCGCTCGCATCTAACTGCAACTGGCCCTTGAAGATGTCCGTGTTGGGATCGTGGCCGATTGCGATAAAGAGCGCTTCGCATTCGAACGTAAAATCGCTGCCGTCATTGACGTTGCGCAACTCAAGCCCGGCCATCGCACCTTCGCCGAGCACGCTCTTAACTTCCGTGTTCCAAATAAACTCGATCTTATCGTGATGCATTGCACGGTCGGCCATAATTTTGCTCGCACGCAAGGTATCCCGGCGGTGAATCACCGTTACTTTTCTTCCAAAGCGCGTCAGGAAGAGGGCTTCTTCCATGGCGGAATCCCCGCCGCCGACGACCACGATATGTTTGTCCTTAAAAAACGCCCCGTCGCACGTCGCGCACGTCGAAACGCCTCGCCCGCGCAATTTTTCTTCGCCGGGAACGCCCAGCCAGCGCGCACTCGCTCCCGTTGCAACGATCACGCTCTTCGCGTGGAACTCGTCATCGGAAGTACGCACGATAAGCGGACGGCTTGAGAAATCGACCGCCGTGACGTCGACGTTTTCGATCCGCGCGCCGAAACGCTCGGCCTGCTCGCGAAACGCAATCATCAAATCGGGGCCCATGATGCCTTGTGGGAAACCGGGGAAATTCTCGACCTCGGTCGTAAGCATGAGTTGTCCACCGTACATGCCGCCGGCGAATACCAGCGGGGACAAATTTGCCCGGGCGGCGTAGATGGCTGCCGTGAGTCCGGCGGGGCCGGAGCCGATGATGATTACGCTTTCCATATCGCGCTTTTCGACCGCAGATGCGCCGCTTCCGGTTGCACCAGAACAAGGAGAACCATGCTCGAAGACGAGTTTGCCGACATCCTGAAAAAGGCGCAGCGCGGAACGGGCCTGGATACGCAGACACTTGCGCGGCAGAGCGGGCTAACCGCCTCCCTCATTTCCGACTGGGGCGCGGGTAAATCGGTACCGGACGACACCCAGGCAAGGGCGCTCGCATCGGCCCTGGGGATGAATCCGTCCAAATTCGCCGACGCGGCGGCGGAACGCTGGCATCCTGAGCCGATCGAGCGGAGTGGCGTGCGCCATCATCCGCAAAATCCGCATCCAAGCAACGGCTACGTATTTTTCTTCGAGGGAAGCCTGCGCGCCGCGTTGGTGGATCCGGCGGGGGTGCCGGGCAATCTGCTAGACATTCTCCACGACGGCAAGTACCATCTCGAATATATTCTCATCACGCACAAACACGCCGATCATTGCGATGCGACGCCGCAAATCGCGCAAGCTTTCCCTGATGCGAAAATCGTGATGCACGAATCGGACATTGCAGCAATCGGCAACCTCGGAGGGAACGCATTGCGCGTTAAGGACGGCGAGGATTTATCATTCGGTGACGACGTTCGCATCCGCATGCTGCACACGCCGGGTCATACGGACGGGTCGAGTTCGTTTCTTTTCCGCTCGGCGGTATTTACGGGCGACACGCTATTTGCCGGAAGCGTCGGCGGCGCGTACGGAGACGCGTCGACGTACGAAGACATTCTCAATAGCGTCACCTCAAAGCTCTTCACGTTGCCGGACGAAACCGTCGTCATGCCGGGTCACGGCCCGCCGTCCAAAATCGGCTGGGAAAAAACCCACAACCCCTTCTTCTCGATACCCTGATCCCGTCGAAGGGCCAAGCTCAGGGTGACACGGCTCCTTCGACGCTCAGGGTGACAACGTTAGACCGATATTATTGCGGTTTTTGCGTTGCCTGATGGGCTTGTGGCTTGGACTTGCGCGCGTGTGTGGCGTAACGCGTGCGCGTCGTTCGAGATCAATTGGAACTCGAAGATTTTAACGCCCGAATCCGGCATCGTCGCCGCGCGCTTCATCGGCGCGCAGATCTTATCCGAGCAGAACGAGGCAAGCCAGCCTTTGGAGAGGCCGGTCACCGCGAGTTGCACGGTAGATCCCGGCCGGCCGGCGACCACGAGACGATACTTCGTCGTGCTCGCGATACTACCGGGAAGATCGGCGCCCGTCCACGGCGCGAGCGACACCATCGTCTTGCCGCCGGCGTTTAATCCAAGGGCAACGTCTGCCTCCTGACCCTCTTCCGTGTACTTCGCATAATTTACGCTCTTGCGCGGAAGCTGCTGACCGTAGCTTACCGTATTCGTGAAAGCAACGTGCGCGCTCGCGTTATTGCCCGCTTGCGCGTACGCGCGTCCCAAATACAGCGAGGTGTACGCGGCATTGACAATCGTGTCGGTACTCTTTTTCTTATTGTAAGCAGCTACGGCAATATCGCTTGCTTTACGCGTTGCGGCTACCGCGCCGGCATAGTCCTTGAGTTGCAGGTACGCCTTGCCGATCGAAATATAGGTGTCGGGATCCGGAGTTATTGCGACCAGACGCCGGTAGGCCGAAATTTCGTCTTTCCAGTTTTTCTTTTCGTAGTAGGCAAACGCGAGACCGCCGAGCGCGCTTTCATCTTTCGAATTGATGCTTAGCGCACTCGTATAAGCGCTGATTGCCTCATCCCAATTTTCGTTGTTGGTGGCTAAGTCGCCCGTGATGCTGTAGAGCAGCACGCGATCCGGATTCGTTTTTACGACTTTGGATAACCCGGATGCCGCTGCGCTTTCTAACGCGGCCTGCTCCGAACGAATCTTCAGATAATCCGTATACTCGCCTTTTGCGGCGTCGGCTTGACCTAGGGCGCGATTGGACGAACTGACTGCAGCCATCACCGCCTTCGCACTTTTAACAACTGCGTCGCGGTTGCCTGAAAAGGCGAAGCGTCCCGGATCGAGCATGGCATCGATTTTTCGCTGCAGCGCGGAGGTGATGACGGCATTGCGTCCCGCTTTCGCCGCATCCACAAACGACGCGAGTTGTTCGCCGGAAACCACGTCGACGAAGCGCGCACGAACGATTCCCGATCCGTCGATGACCACCGTCGTCGGAATTCCGCGCACGTCGTAGTTTGCGGAGGTCGTCTTGTCGTTGTCGAGCGCGACGGGGTACGGAAGGCCCTTGGAGGCGATGAACGACCGGATGATCGGCGAGTTCTCCGTGCTATCGACTCCCAGAAAGGCGACATTCGACCCGTGCAGTTTGCGGTAGGACTCGATCATGTCCGGCGTCTCGGCCCGGCACGGCGGGCACCACGTTGCCCAGAAATTCAAAACCAGCACCTTGCCGCGGAAATCGCTCAAGCTGACGGGGCGTCCATCTAAGGACCGGGCGGCGATCGCAGGCGCAGGCCGGCCCAATTGCGGGCCCGGGATCGTTTGGGCGGACGCGGCAAGCGGTGCGTCCACGGCGAGGGCGAAGGCGAAAAGCAGCAACATCTTCATCGTACTTAGAGTCTTCCTTACGTGCGCAGTTTATACCCCGCAGCCGTCATTCGCAACGCTAAAGCGAGCGCGATTGCCGTCAGCAGACCGATGATGCCGAGCGAGCGCCACAACGCGAGGTAGCTCTCGCCCGTATAGGTATAGCGGAAAGCGTCGATGGTGTAAAACATCGGATTGAAGAGCGAAATTCCGCGCAGTGCCGGCGGCAAGAACTGCACCGACGTGAAGACGCCCCCGACGAACACCAGCGGCGTGATGGCGAAGGTCGTCAACACCGCCAAATGGTCGAACTTTTCCGCCATTAATCCAAAAATGATACCGAGCGCGGAAAAGAGTATCGACACCAAAATCATGACGAAAAAGTACAGCCCCCAATTGTGCGGAAGCGTGTGGACGAAGAGCAGACCCAACAACATAATGATGTTTGCAATGAGTACGGCCCGCACCACGCTGCCCAGAATGTAGCCAAACACCATCTCCGGCGCGGACATCGGCGCGATGAGCATTTCCTGAATTGAATTCATGAAGCGCCCTTGAAAGACGGAACTGCTGCACTCGCCGTAGGATGAGTCGATGACCTGGAGCATGATCAGGCCGGGAATGAGGAATTCGGCATAAGACACGCCGCCGACGTTTTTTATCCGGCTGCCGAGTGCGAGGCCAAACACGAAAACGTAGAGCAGCGTCGTGATCACGGGGGGCCAGATCACCTGATTGATAATTTTAAAGGTGCGCTTCATCTCGCGCTTGATGAGCGTCCACATCGCAATCCAGTTCATCGCCGCGTTAACTCCAAGAACACGTCCTGCAGGCTCGACCGCTTGAAATCCACTTCCTCGATCGCATACCCGGCAGCTTCCAACTCGGCGAGCGCCGTCGCCAGGTTGGCCGGCGTTACATTGTCGATTGCGATCGTGGAAGAACCGGCCTCAAAACGGGCTCCGCGCGCAACGAGCGTTGCGGGAAGGTCGCCCACCGGACGGTCGACGGTGATCGCAAGGGTCGTATCGCGATTCGTGGCCAAGAGCGACTGGGTCGATTGCAGCGCCGCCAACCGTCCGTTTTGAATGATGCCGATATTTTTGCAAAGCGCTTCCGCTTCTTCCAAATAGTGCGTGGTGAGAAAGACGGTGAGTCCGTCGCCGTTAAGTTTGCGCAGCAAGTCCCATAATTCGATTCGCAGTTCGACGTCCACGCCGGCCGTGGGCTCGTCTAGAATGAGCAGCTTTGGCGAATGGATGAGCGCGCGTGCGAGCGTCAGGCGCCGTTTCATGCCGCCCGAGAGCTTCATATATTCCTGGTTTGCCTTCGAGGCCAACCCGAACGCGGCCAACAGTTCGTCCGCCCGGTCCACCACTTCGCTCCGGCGCAGCCCGAAGTAGCCCGCTTGATAGATCAGCACGTCGCGAATGGAAAGGTAACGGTCGAAGTTGTATTCCTGCGGGGCGACGCCGATAAGCCGGCGGGCCTGCCGCCATTGTTTGACGGTGTCGTAACCGAAAACGCGAATCGAACCAGCACCCAGGCGAGCTAGTCCCACGATCGCATTGATCGTGGTTGTTTTGCCGGCACCGTTCGGACCGAGAAATCCGAAAAAGTCCCCCGCCTCAACCGTAAGCGAGATGTCGTCAACTGCCGTAAAATCGCCGTAGCGCTTGACGATGTGCGATACATCGAGGGCCAGGGGGGCACTATTTAGGGAACGATCGTCTTTAATTTCTTATACCTGTGGCGGCGAAGTGTCGTAATAAGTTCGGCACAATTTGGAATCCCACTCGCGTTGAGTTGGGTTGCAACTTTCTTCACGTCGAAGGCCACGCGGCGATGCTTGACCTCCCAGCCGCCGGAGCGCTGGGTGAGAATCGCATAGCACGCTCGAGGATCGCCGTCTTTGGGCAGGCCGGCGCTTGCGACGTCGACGAGCAGTTTTCCGCGCCAGGTTCGCACGTACGGCAAATGCAGGTGACCGAAGGCAATTGTTTGCGCGGGCTCGTCGCCGATCAAACGTTCGAGTTCGTCGTCTCGCGCGTCCGGCCAGATGTGCTCGAGATCGTTGCTGGGATTGGCATGAACGACCAACAGTTGATTGTCGGCCTCCCCAAAACGCAGCTGGGCCGGGAGTTCGCGCAGCCATCCCACGAGTTTTTCGCCGAGCTCTTTGCGCTGCCACGCGATTTGGGCCAGATCTTCTTCGTTGACGACTTTTTGCGATTCCGGTTCGGCAATAAAACGATCGGTATTCCCGCGAATGCATTGCGCGCCGATTTCCATCAAACGCTGCAGGACGCGTTTTGGCTTGGGTCCGTCCATGCAAAAATCTCCGGCTCCGACGATAACGTCGGCGTCACCTTGATTTTTAAGATCCGCTAAGCACGCATCGAATGCCAACAAGTTCCCGTGAATGTCGGAGAAAATTGCGATACGCATCGCGGCACCTACGACCGCTTTAAGGCAAGGATCAAATTGGACGGCGTAATGCCGACCTTTCCGAATTCACCCAGATCGATCGATTCGACCGCAATGCCGGCGCGCCGGATTTGATCGAGCGACGTGCGGTAACGCATGTTGGCAATGACGCGGCCGTCACCCAACGGGAAGACGCCCGCTCCCAACTCTTCACCGCGCTCCAGGCGCACGAGTTTGAAACCGCCGAAAGCATCTTCGTCAACGCGATCGGTAGCAACGACGACCGTGTCCGCCGAAACGGCGCTCGCCACCGCGCGCAGCGACGGGACGCGTGAGTCAAGCCGTACTTCAACCGGGCGATAACCGTTCGCGCGCGCGCACTCGGCAAACGCCGTCCGGCCCAGTGCATTGGACTTCTTCGAGACCCCGATAAAGGCCACCGTACCGGCGAGCAAAACGTCGGAGCCGTCGCTGATTCCCGGGGTCGTAATGTGACCGGCGATCGGAACGTCGATGCGCGCAAATTCCGTCTCGAGCCGATCTATGCTTTGCCTGCGGTTTAAAGCGGCGGGCCGCATGAGAAACGCACCACTGGCAAAACAGACCGCAAGATCGGCAACGGCGGCTTCGAGCGCGTGGGTTGCGGTCGGATCGTCGACAATCGTTACATCGACCCCAAAATACTTCAATGTTTTTACGAGAATCCGGTGCTGTTCGAGCGCGCGCGAATAGATCGCGCTCGGTTCGCCGATGAGCGGCTGCAGCGTTTCGATTGCGGGAACGGGCCGGATCAGCAACGCGGCGCGCAGCGTTCCGGTCGCATGTGCGATCAAGTGAGGGCCGTAACTAATGGTTGTCGACATGCAGAACCTTTAAGGCGGTGTGGTAGAGTTGGTCTTGAGCGCGCTCGTAATCGGATGCGTTGCGCGCGTTCTTACCGGCGGCCAACCGGTCCGCCTCGCGTGAGAGGCCGATGAGCGTGGCGGAGCGTTCAACATCGGCGTCGGGGCCCGTTTGGTTCGTGCGCTCGATAAGCTGGGCGATACGCATCCCCTCCACGCTCGACGATTGCGTCGGCACCGCAATTTTGGCGAACGGCTGCAAATCGGGTGTCCCGGAAAAGAAATCGCGCATATCGGTTGCCAGGAGATCTCCGAGCGAAAGCGGCGGCAGGCCAAGCAATTCTTCTTCCGTCTTCAAGATACTCACGGTCGAAAGATGGTGGGCGCCGATGTAGTGCCGTTTTGCGTACGGCGATACGACGATCGCATACGACCGATGCTCGTTGACGTGATCTCGCGTCGACTGCGCATCGTCGGGCGTGATGAAGATCGCCGTTGAATTCCACGTCGG
>JALZBM010000013.1:18598-20310 GCA_030947385.1 Vulcanimicrobiota bacterium | reverse complement strand
CGAAGTCGTGGCAACTGCGCTTCCACACCCAAACCGCAGGCTGCAGCGCGACGGCCCAACAGCCCGAAAACAACATCGTGCGCGTCGCGTACGAAGCCATGGCGGCCGTACTCGGCGGAACGCAGTCGCTGCATACCAATTCGATGGACGAAGTGCTCGCGTTGCCGTCCGAGAAGTCGGTCGAAATCGCGCTGCGCACGCAACAAGTTTTGGCCTACGAAACGAACGTTACGAACGTGGCCGATCCGCTGGGCGGATCCTACTTCATCGAATCGCTGACGGACGAGATGGAAAAGCAGGCCGAAGAGTATTTCCGCCAGATCGAAGCGTTCGGCGGCGTGATCGAAGCGATCGAAGCCGGGTTTTTCCAGCGCGAAATCGCCGATGCGTCGTACCGTTACCAGCGTTCGCTCGAAACCAAAGAGCGCGTCATTGTCGGGGTCAACTATTTCGAAAAACCCGAAGAAGACCACGCGATCGAATTACTGCGTATCGGCGAGGAGATCGAACGCGGTCAGGCGCGCTCCGTGCAAACCGTGCGAACCAATCGAAAGGCCGGTGAGGTTGCCGTCGTTCTCGAGCGGCTCAAAAAAGCGTGCGCCGATCCCGGCGACAATGTGATGCCGCACCTCATCGACGCGGTCAACGCCTACGCAACCGAGGGCGAAATCGTGGAAGCGATGGTCGAAGTTTACGGGAGATATACGGAGCGAGCTTCGTTCTAACATCATGCGAATTCACAAACATATCCGCAAAGAGCCCAAGACGGTCCGGGCGACGCTGCAAGCCGTGACCCGCAAGCTGGAGGAAGCCTTGCGCTTGAGTAAGATCCGCGAAGAAGAGCTGATCAAACGTGGCTAGGCCGCTGCGCGTTATCGTGGCCAAGGCCGGCCTCGACGGACACGATCGCGGCGCCAAAGTCATCGCCCGCGCGTTGCGCGATGCCGGGATGGAAGTCATTTACACCGGCTTGTTTCAAACGCCCGAGCAGATCGTGCAAACGGCCATTCAGGAAGACGCGGATGGAATCGGCCTCTCGATTCTTTCCGGTGCGCACATGACGCTCTTTCCGCTCATCGTCGAGCAACTCAAAGCGCAAGGCGCGCACGACATCGTATTTTTTGGCGGAGGCACCATCCCGCCCGAAGACGCCGCTGAATTGAAAGCGCGCGGCGTGCAAGCGATCTTTACGCCGGGTGCGCCGCTTGCAAACATCATCGACTTCGTCAAGCGTGAGTGCGGCAAACGCCGCGAATTGGTAGGCTAAGCGCACTTCATGCCCGCACCACGCGTTCGCTTTGCGCCGTCGCCTACGGGTTTTTTGCACGTCGGCGGCGCGCGGACCGCACTTTTCAATTGGCTATTTGCGCGCGCCAACGGCGGCGTTTTTGTGTTGCGCATCGAGGACACGGACCAAGCGCGGGAACGGCCCGAATTCCGGAGCGAAATCTTCGAGGCGCTACGCTGGCTCGGCATGGACTGGGACGAGGGACCGGTATCCGGCGGCGGTTTCGGGCCGTACACGCAACGGGAGCGGATGCCGTTGTACGCCGACGCGAAAGAGATGCTGCACTCGCAAGGCTTTGTCTATCCGTGCTTCTGCGGATCGCGCTTCGATGAGGCGGCCGATTTTCAAGACGACGAGCCGGACGATGTAAAGCCGGCCGATGCAAAGCCGGCCGAGCGCTGCCCTTGCGGTGAGCTATCCGCCG
>JALZBM010000013.1:0-18588 GCA_030947385.1 Vulcanimicrobiota bacterium | reverse complement strand
CGCAGGTCGCGCAAAAAACCGAACGGGGTTCTGCCGAACCGGCGCTTCGCTTTCGAGTCGATCCCAAAGTGGCGCAGGTCGTCACCGATCTCATTCGGGGAACCGTCACTTTTCCGCCCGGCGAAGTGGAAGACTTCGTGATCACCAAAGCGGGCGGCGCCCCGCTGTACAACTTTGCGTGCGTCGTCGACGACGCGCTCATGCAGATCACGCACGTGATTCGCGGCGAAGAACACTTGGCAAACGTACCCAAACAACTGCTCATGTATAAAGCCCTTGGGTTCGACCCCCCGCAGTTCGCGCATCTGCCGATCATTTTGAATAACGACCGCAAGAAACTCTCCAAACGCGACGGAGCGACGGCGGTTGGAGATTACCGGCGCTTGGGCTATCTGCCGGGCGCGCTCGTGAATTTTCTGGCGTTGCTGGGTTGGTCGCCGGGTCAAGACCGTGAAATCATGAAACTGGAGGAGACGATCGCACTCTTTGATTTGAGCCGGGTGCAAAAGGGCGGCGCGGTTTTCGACACCGTGAAACTGACGTGGATGAACGGCGAATATATCAAGAGCGCATCGACGGAGTCGCTTGTCGACGGTGTTCTGGACTTGCTCGGCCACGAACCCGACGCGGCCCAGTTGCGAACGGACCGGCCGCACGTGACCGCCATCTGTGAATTGCTGCGCGAGCGCGCTAAGACGCTGGGGGAAATCATCCGCGCAAACAAATATTTGTTCTCGACCTCGCACACGCTCGCGTGGGACTCGCAAGCCGTTGAAAAACGCGCCGGCACGTCGCAAGCGCTCGACCGCCTGCGGGAACTAGCGGCGGCACTGGACCGCAGTTCCGGTTGGGAGAAAAGCGCGCTCGAGCAAACCTTGCGCGGGCTCTCCGAGCAAACGGGCGTCAAGGCGGGCGATTTCATACAGCCGTTGCGCGTTGCAGTGACGGGCGTCGCGGTGTCACCTGGAATTTTCGAAACAATCGAGGTGCTGGGCCGCGACGTGACGCTCGGGCGAGTGAACGCGTTCTTAGCCGGACGCTCGGCTTCCGTATGACCGTTCGCGCAATCGTGCTCGCCGCGGGGAAGGGCACCCGGATGAAAAGCGCGCAGCCGAAAGTACTGCACGAGCTATGCGGCCGCCCCATGCTGTGGTACACGCTGCGCGCGCTACGGCAAGCGGGCGTCGACGACATCGTTGTCGTCACGAACGCAGAACTGCAAGCGCGGATTTCGGAGTTCGGCGCCGGCGTGACGGGCGTAATGCAAGAGCCGCAACTGGGCACCGGGCATGCGGCGCAAATCGCGCTCGCATCGATGAAAGACGGCAAAGGGCGCGTCGTCATCGCTTACGGCGACATGCCGCTCGTAGGCGCCGATATCTTGCGTGCGGTGCTCGCCGCATTGGATTCAAATGCCGTGGCGATGGTTACGGCCCGCATGCCGTTACCCTCAAACTTCGGACGGGTGATACGCAAGGGCGAATTCGTCGACCGCATTGTGGAAGAACGCGATGCCTCCGCGGACGAACGGCTCATCGACGAAATGAACGCGGGCATCTACGCGTACGGCGAGAGCGAATTGCGCTCGGCGGTCGCCGGCTTGCGGAACGACAACGCGCAGGGCGAATACTATCTTACCGATACCGTCGGGGTGCTCTCTTCGGAGGGTAAACGCGTGGTTCCAGTCGTGGCGCGCGACCATAAAGACGTGCTCGGAATAAACGACCGGATCGAACTTGCGCGCGCGCACGCCGAGATGAACGCGCGTCTGTGCCGGACGTACATGGCGCAAGGCGTGACGATCGTCGATCCTCTCACCACCTACCTGGAACCCGAACTCGAGATCGGACGCGACACCGTTATCTATCCCAACACGGCGATTTCACGTTTGAGCGTTATCGGTACGGAGTGCGTCATCGGTCCGAACGCGCGGCTCTCGAACGCGCACGTGGGAAACAACGCGACCGTCCGCGAGAGCGTCATCGTCGATAGTTCGCTCGGCGGCGACGTCACCGTCGGTCCCTTCGCTCATATTCGCGGCCACGCCAAGCTGGAGTCCGGGGTTCGCGTGGGCAACTTCGTGGAAGTCAAAAATTCCGTGCTGCACGACGGCGTGAAGGCCGGGCACTTGAGCTATCTCGGCGACTGCGAAATCGGCACGGAAACGAATATCGGCGCCGGCACGATTACCTGCAACTACGACGGCACGCGCAAAAACAAAACGACCATCGGTAAAAAGGCGTCGATCGGATCCAACACGTCGATCGTCGCACCCCGCACGATCGGTGACGGCGCACTCACCGGTGCCGGTTCGGTTATAACCAAAGACGTTGCCGCGGGCGGACGGGTCGCCGGCAATCCCGCTAAGCCGATTGGGAAAAAGACCTAAGCGCCGCCCACAGTTCATCGACGTCACCGTTTTGCGTGCGGTGATTGGTAAAGCACGCGCGCAGGACGCGCTCCCCGCCGATCGTCGTTGAAGAGATGACGGCCCGGCCGCTTTCTTGAACGGCGATGGCGAGCGCGTCGTTATCGCAGCGCTTGTTGCGGAAGCAAACAATGTTAAGCGACACGGGCGCCGCGAGTTCGAAGTCCTCATCCAACTCGACCAGCGTGGTTAAATGCCTTGCCTGATCGCAGTTCATTTCGATGGCGGCAGCGATGCGGCGCGTGCCGAAGTGCTTGAGCGTGAGCCACACTTTGAGCGCGCGAAAACTGCGCGAGAGATCGGGTCCGAAGTCGGCAAACCACGGATTCCCCGACGCGGTTCCGCGGTCCATGCGCGTGATATAGGGGCCTTCCGAGGCAAACGTTGCACGGTGCGCGTTCGCATCGCGCACGAGGAGGCAGGCAGCGTCGTACGGCACGTGCAGCCACTTGTGAAAATCAAACGCAATCGAATCCGCGCGTTCGATCCCGCGCACGAACGGTCGCAAGCGCTCCGACAACATGGCCATCGCACCGAAGGCGCCGTCCACATGAAACCACAGTTGTTCGCGTTGCGCGATCTGCGCGAGGCGCTCGAGCGGATCGAACGCGCCGGTATCGACGGTACCGGCATTCCCGACAAGAACGAACGGCGTTGCGCCGGAACTTCGGTCTTGAGCGATGCGCCGTTCCAGTGCCGCGATATCGATTTGATGCCGCTCATCGGTTTCGACGACCCGCAATGCAGCATTTCCCAGACCCGCCATCTCGAAAGCCTTGCGTACGCAATTGTGTGTCGCGCGCGATGCATATCCGACCAGCGCGCGTTGCGCTTGCGCAAGGCCCGCCACGCGGACGTTCGCGCCGAGTTTGGCGGTCCGCGCGACGAGAATACCGGCAAAATTTGCCATCGACGTACCCCCGAGCAGAATGCCCGAGCCGGAGTCGCTCATCCCGAACAATTCGCAGAACCAACGAATCACTTGGCGCTCCACGTAGACGGCCGAATGTTCGCGGCCGCCTACGTTTGAATTCATGACGGCTGCCATCAACTCGGCAATCGCGGCGGCCGGCGTCCCGCTTCCATGCACCCAACCGAAGAAACGCGGATGGATGTTGCCCGTGGGATAAGGTAAAATGTTTGCGGCAAATTCGCCGTACACGGCGGCGAACGTTTGCGGCTCTTGCGGCAACGGGGCGTCGAAGAATGCCTTTACCGTTTCCGGAACGGGTTGCCAGGTCGGTTGTTCGCGGACGGCCTGCATCGAGTCGATGAGTTTGTCAACGATCTCGTGACTCGTTTGGCGAAACGCCTCCCAGTCAGCGGGATCGAGCAATGTGCGTATCGAGCATCCGTTCCACCGCTGCAAAAATGCGAGGAACGTACGTGTGCTTGTAAGGATAGATGTCGACCGGATCGCTCACGTGCACGATGACGCCCGGGTCGGCTTCGAATACGAGCACCCGGCCGTCCGGTCCGATGGCGCAATCGACTCCGAAATATTCAAGGTCCAGCGCCTTTGCCATGTCGCGGAGCGAACGCTGTTGCGCGAGCGTGAACGCGCCTTCGAAGCCGGCCATCCAACGCTCTTCCTCGGCGCGCATCCATGCGTTCTGTGCCATCGGGGCGTTGTAGTAATGCACCATCCAGTGTTGTGAGATCGCCATGTGAAACGGGAAGGGAACGCCGTCAACCAGGATGATCCGGTATTTACGGAAGTAGCCGTCCTCGTTGCGGTAATCCACGAATTCGGTAACGTAATAGAACGCACTCTCAAAGTGTTCGAGATAGCTATCGAGTTCTTCAAGATGTTCGATCTTCTCCAAACCGCGTCCGGCATGTGACCCGACGGGGCGAATGACGAACGGTGGACCGAACGGCAAGTCGCGCGCGCGCACTTGTTCGCGCAACAGACGCACCGTCGGCGGTACGTGGCACCCGGCGGATTCCAGTAAACCCGGCAACACGGCGCGATTCGTGCGCAGCACGGACGCGGGCTTGTTAATGACGGGTTTGTTTTCGAGGACGGCAAGTTGTTCGCACAGTTTGAGCGGCTCTACGGCGTCGTCGGCTTCAGCGATGGCGTTGAAAATGATGTCGTGCGGCGGCAGGGCCAAATTGATGAATTGACGTTCGCCGAGGAGATAAAACTTGTGCCAGGTCGTGGTCTTGCGGTCGAAGAGGAGGTCGACGGGGACATTCGCCTGCCAATCGCCGGGCCACATCGCACACAAGACGGAGCGGCCGGCGGCGGGATTTCCCTGGGTAAAAACCTGTTGGTGCGTGAGCGCAACGGCTTGATGCAAAAGAGCGCTGCTGCGGTCGCCTCGAATTTGCGCGAGTTCGTAAATCGCCAAGTGCGACGCCACGTGATCGGGGGCGATTGCGAGCGTCCGCTCGAACAGCGCTTCCGCGCCGGGATAGTCATTTTTCCTAATCAGTTGGTTGGCTGCCCCAAAAAGCGCCGGCCACAATGCCGGATCGATTTGCGATGCCTGACTGTACGCCGCGAGTGCGCCGTCGGTATCGCCGCAGCCTTCGAGCGTGACGGCGAGATTGTTGTAGAGCGTCGCCTCACGCGGATAGAGCCCGATCGCCTCGCGAAAAATCTCGGCGGCTCGCGCGTGCTGCTGCCGCTCCCGCGCATCGAGTCCGCGCCGGTTGAAATCGAAAATCGCTTGTTCGCCGGACGCCGGCGGCATTGGCGCTGGTGTGGGTACTTTCATAAACGTGCCGGTGGTTATTTGGACGCTGCTCGGCGTTTCTTTTTTAATTTTGGGAATTTTCGCCGGGCGCTTCCAAATGCAGGTCCGCCTGCTCCGGATGCGGATCGCGATGGTCGAGTGCCGCGAACGCGATTCCCTCGAATCCGTCGCGCGTCTGCTGCAGGCATCGCGCACGAGCAGCCATGCCGTGCTCGACGAGCTTGAACGCGGCGTCCGTGCGGCGGCGCCGTCGGTAGATGCCGTTCTCGTGTTTGAGGCATCCGGCGAAGAACTCGGCGCAATCCGGACCGGTGGGGAGCGAGCGGCGCACTTCGAGCACGCGCGGTACCGCGTGGACGGCCCGCCGACCGCACTCACGCGAGCGGCACTGGACGGTCACCGCGCCGTTTTGGGGCCCGGAGTACGCGGCCTGCTTCCGACGGATCGTGCCGCACTGGCGGTACCGCTGTGTAAGCAACCGCAACTCAGCGTGGTTTACCTTTCGGCGTCCCGCTCGCGGCATCTTGAAAACGAAGACACGCTGGTGCGTCTTATCGAGCAAGCGGGTGCGCCGTTTGCTTTGGCGCGCGAACGCGAAGCGGACCGGGAACGTGCGACCTACGACGGACTTACGGGCTTGCTGTCGGCCCGGGCGTTTCGTGCGACGCTGGCCGACGAAATCGCGCTCGCCCGCATTTCCGCGCATGCGACGGTCTCCTTATGGTTTATCGATACGGATAATTTCAAACGGATCAACGACACGCTCGGACACGGTTCGGGTGACGTCGTCCTGCAACGCATGGGGCAGATATTAACGCAGCATGCCATCACTGGAATCGATTTCGTCGCACGTAACGGCGGCGATGAATTCTGCGCGATTATCAAAAACGTCCCGAAGAGCGTCGCGGTCGTACGCGCGCAACGTCTGTGCGAAGCGGTGGCGGCGTTCGATTTCGGCGAAGGCGCGCCCGTTAGCGCGAGCATCGGCGTCGCTTCCTATCCGGGCGATGCGGCTTGCGCAAGTGAATTGCTTGAGATCGCGGACGCCGCCATGTACCACAGCAAGCGCAACGGCCGAAACGGTGTCTCCTTTGCAGTCGAGGGCACGCGCTTTGAACGGTACGTGCACGAGGGGCCGGCGGCCTAAGTTGGGAATCAGCGGGGATGCCTTGCCGCCTTGTTTGGATTACGCCCGACGCCGAACGCTTGATGGGATACTGCGCACGCGTTAGCAATCCCGAAAACCAAGACAATCCCGACGTCGCAAAACTCTTACGCTTCTGCGCAAAAAACGGACATTGGTCCGTCTTCGAAATGGCGGACATGTGTATCGAAATTCAAACGACGCGCGCAATCAGCGCGCAAATCATCCGGCATAGATCGTTTCACGTGCAGGAGTTTAGCCAAAGATATGCGCCCGTGCAGAATATTGAAGAAATTGCGCCGCGGCGGCAAGACGCAAAGAACCGGCAGTCCTCGCACGACGACTTGCCGCCCGAAACGCTGCAGTGGTTTGCCAAGTCGCAGGAAGAGCACTTTGCACACGCGCGCAAGTTGTATGATGAGGCGCTGGAAAAGGGTATAGCCAAGGAGTCCGCCCGCTTTTTGCTGCCCATGGCGTCCGGCACGACTCTTTACATGAAAGGAACGGTCCGCGATTGGGTGCACTATATCAATCTGCGGTCCGATCCGGGCACGCAACTCGAACACCGTGAGATTGCCCTGGCAATCAAGACGATATTCATCGAACAGCTGCCCACCGTCGCCGAGGCGCTCGGATGGGAAAGGAGCATAGTCCACCATGGCCATTAGCGTTGGGCGCACATCGACCGCTGCCCAGACCAAGACGCTCAAAATCGGCGATAAAGCGCCGGATTTTGAGCTCGCCAATCACCGCAACGACGATAAGATCAAACTCTCCGCCTTTGCCGGCAAGGCGGTCTTGCTCGCCTTTTATCCGTTCGCATTCACGCCTGTTTGAACCAGCGAGATGCCGGCTTTCGAAAGCAATCTTAAGCGCTTTGAAAGCCTCAATGTCCAAGTTTTGGGCATTTCAATCGATCAAAAATTTGCAAACGCCGCTTGGGCGGGCTCGATCGGCGGGATCACCTATCCGTTGCTCTCGGACTTCTGGCCGCACGGCGAGATCGCCAAAAAGTACGGCGTCTTCCGCGAAGACGCGGGCATGTCCGAACGCGCCGTCTTCCTCATCGACAAGCAAGGAATCGTCCGTTATATCGACGTTCACGATATCGCCGAGCAACCCGACGTCGAACAGTGTTTCGAGGAGGTCGGGAAACTTCAGTAGCCCTCGGCGGCTGCTCGCTTTCTGCGCGCTGCTGCTGGTCGTGTTTTCGCTAAGCACGTCCGGCGCGCGCGCGCAGTCGGCCATCGACCGGCGCGTGAGCGCCATTCCCGCGGCGACGTTGTTGTCGCAGAGTCCCGCGCAGCTTGTGGATCCCAACCGCCAAGCTGCGGCGCAATATTACGCGCGTTACACGCGTCCCGCTTGGTTCGTCTGGATCGGGCTGCAGATTCTTGCCTTGCTGTATCTGTGGGGCTCCGGGCGCGCAGCCCGCGTACGCGACTGGCTGCGGCGCACGCTACCCAACATTCATCTCGTCCGGTTTGTCTTCGGTGCCTTTCTCGCGCTCGTCTTACAAGCGGCCGCGCTACCGGCGCATTTTTACGACTACCGGATTTTACGCATCATGGAAGTCTCAACGCAGCCGCCGGCAAGTTTTTGGAGCGACGTGCTGCTCAACCTCGTTCTGCAGATGCTCCTTTTCGGTGCCGCCGTCGGTTTGATCTTGTGGATGGTCGACCGCACTCGCTTGTGGTGGTTGTACGTGATGTTACTCGTGTTTGCCGGCACGTTTTTTATCTCTTCGATTTATCCGGTCGCGATCCAACCGCTCTTCAATCATTTCACGGTCGTTTCTACGGACAAACCGCTCGGGAAGCGTCTACACGATTTGGCGCGCAAGGCGGGCGAAGGCGACGTCCCGATTTACGTTTCGGATCTTTCGCGGCGTACGAAAACCGGAGATGCGTACGTTGACGGGCTGGGTCCGAGCAAACGCATCGTCGTCGGTGACACCTTTATGAATTCGGCGACCCCCGACGAAGTCGTGTTTCTCGTAGCGCACGAAATTGGTCACGACGTGCATCACGACGTCTTACGGGGAACGTTATTTGCCGCGGTTATCTTCATTTTCGGAGCGGCGCTGGCCGTGCTGATTTCGGACCGGATCGGTTTCCGCCGCGACGATGATCCGCTTTCGCGGCTCGCGCTCGTCGGAGCGTTGCTCGTGTGCATGTATCTTCTCTTCTTGCCTGCGATCAACGGCTATTCGCGCGGAATCGAATCCGAGGCGGATGCGTATGCGCTTTCGCTCGATCCGGACCGCGTTGCGGGAACGCGTTCGTACGTTCGTCTTGCTGACGAGGGTCTTTCGCTCGTGTGCCCCGGCCGTTTAGCCCGTTTGTTTTGGTATTCGCATCCGCCGATCGGGACGCGCATCAGCCGCGCCAACGGCAAACCGAATCCGTGCCCTTAAGGATGCGGAATACCCGCCCCGAAGACTTCGGATGGGTCGCTTGCCTGCGCGTAGCCGGACGGAATGACGAAGACCGATGGGTCGGGTGCCGTCGCCGTTAAGCTCGTAAAATTGATATTGGCCGACATCTTGCTCGCACGGTCCGTCGCCGCGATTCTCACCGGCAAGTATTGTGCATCTTCGGCCAGCGAAAGATCGCCGACGTAATCCGTAAGTTTCGCGCCCGCTTTTTGCGCCCGAAACGCGATGTGCAAATTGGTTGCCGGGTGCCCGTTGACGGTGCTGCGGCCGGACATGTTGATCGTTTCGGAAAATTGCGTGTAGCCTTTGACGAATTTCCCGCTCTCGAGTAGTTGCATGATGGAGCCCGCGGCACCGGGAACGGCCGATGCGGCGGACGCGCCCGGAACGCCCGTCGAGGCCGTTTTATTGCCGGCGAAGACGTAGTACTTGCGCCGCGCGTCGGACCAGACCGTCGTATTTCCGGTGGACTGGTCCATCACTGCGCTCACGCCGCCTTGCGGCAAGAATTGCGAGAGCAACGCGTTGAGCGTTGCTTCCGTACCGGGAACGGACAGGCGTAAGATGTCAAAGCGCAGTTGTTGTCCCCGCGTTTGCATATTGATGTCGCCGCCGAGATTAATCTTTGTGCCGGAGAAGACGACTTGCGCGACGATCGTGCCGTGTGCCGTAAAACCTTGAGTTGCATCGTCCGCCAGCGCCGGCGCGCACAGCAAAAGCATCAGAACGAGAGCCGATAACGCGCGTTTGAACATTTCTTATCCTCCGGTGTACACTCCGCCGGTTACCTGCGTTCCCAAGTGGCGTGCGGTCAAAACCTCGACAATAGCGGCATGCGCGATGCGTCCGTCGACGATTTGCGCCGCGCCGACGCCTGCGCGAACGCCCAGAGCAGCCGCGCGAATGGCCGCTCGTAAATCCGCCGGAATCGTCGGTTGGGCGGCAATTTCAAGCGCTTCTGCGGCCGTCAGCTCTTCGATTAGGGCTTCCGTTTTCGGATCGTTGACGCCGCCGAGCGCATGAAAGAAAATCGCGCGCACCGCTTCGGTTGCCGCTGCGACGGCCTGTGCTACGTCATCCGCGACGAGTTCCACATCGTCGCCGAAAACGCCGAACGCCGTCGGCTCGATGACGGGAATATAACCGCCGTGCATCAGCGTTTGCAAAATACCGGGCTGAACTTTGCCGAGTCCCTCGCCGTGCCCGGGCAGCATAGCGGCATCCGCGCCGTTTAACCCGACGGCTTGATTTGCGGACCGGTTGATGGTTCGCACGAGCGCCCGCGCGGCGCTCGCGTTCGGCGCGATGATGATGGGGCGCACTTCTTGCAGTGCGAGAAACGCCAGATCGGCGAAGAAGGTCGATTCGGACGCGCGAGCCGTTAGGTCATCGACCCGCAGAACAAAAGCTTTGCCGGAAAATTCGCTCACGTCGGTTCCTCCGTAGCACCCTTACCCTTAGTATCGGCCAAATCCGTGCCGTCCAGCGGTCTTGCAGTATTAACGAATTGCATCGCCAAATCGATGCGGTCGTCGAGCCAGCGTTCTGCGCCATCGGCGGCGACGCCAATAATTTTTGGAAGAACGGCCGTCTCCGGCGCGGTAAATGTGCTCAATACGTGGTCGATCGACTCGTATTGGGGCCGGCCGATGCCGACGCGCAAGCGCGGAAATTCTTCACCCACGGTACCGATGATCGACCGCAAGCCGTTGTGCCCGCCGTGACCGCCTTTCGCGCGCATTCGCAACGCACCGAACGCCAAATCCATGTCGTCCGTGATAACGAGAATGCCCTCGGGCGGCGTACGGTACCACGACGCAATGAGCCGCACGGGTACCCCGCTGCCGTTCATAAACGACGTGGGCTGCACGAGAACGAGTTTTCGGCGCGAGTCCAGTGCTTGGCGCGCGCTGTCCTTGTTTTTCCAGTTGTCGATGGAAAAACGACGCGCGAGCTCGTCGAGGACCATAAATCCGATGTTGTGACGGGTTCGCGCGTATTTTTCTCCGGGATTTCCGAGGCCGGCGATCAGCCTCGTCTCCGTGTCGCTCGCTATGCTGGGAGTTCGCCTTCGGGTTTGGCACCGATGACTTCGGGCTCGGCCTGTTCGAGCGTCGGCGTCTCTTCAAGTTGTTTCTCGGTCTTCGAGCTTTCGATCGTGACGACGAGCATGTCGGCCGGGCTGATCATTTTAAAGCCGTCGGGCAGTTTGACTTGCTCCGCGCTGATGTGCTCGTGCAGATTTAGGTCGGTCACGTCGACTTCGAGATGATCCGGAATGCGGTTGGCGGGACCTTCGATTTCGAGTTCGTGGTTGACGACGTCAAGCACGCCGCCCGATTCGCGAACGCCGAGAGCGGCACCGACGGTAATCACTTGGAGTTTCGTGCGAATCTGTTCGTTGGCCGAAACGCGTTGCAAATCTGCGTGCACGACGCGCCGGGTGATCGGATCGCGTTGCACTTGACGAATGAGCGCCGTGTCGCCTTTTTTGCCGTTCGTCATCAGCGTGATGAGCGAACTCATGGCGCCGTGATGCACGAGATCGTCGAACGCTTTGGCTTCGAAGGCAACCGGCTGCGGCGCCGCGCCATGCCCGTAAAGCACGCCGGGAATTTTACCCGCATGACGCAAGACGTTGGATTTGGTCGTTCCGGCGCCTTCGCGCGGTTCGATGGTGAGGGTGAGATCTTTGGTAGCCACGATAACTCCTTACAGTTACACCGGGACCGCTGCGGGCGGGGGGACCGCAATCTGGTCACTGGTTTTTTTTTCATCTTCGTCACCGAAGAGTTCCGACACGGACCGGTTGGTCGTAATGCGGTTGATCGCGTCGGCCAGAATCTGCGCGATCGAGAGTTGCACGAACTTGGGATGATTCTCGATGCCCGGTAAGGGAATCGTGTTCGTCACGATGACTTTTTCGATCGGGGACCGCTCCAGCACGTTGATGGCGTCCCCGGCGAAAATGCCGTGCGTCGCCACGGTGTAAACCTTGGTTGCGCCGCGGGCGAGGATGGCTTCGGCCGCCTTGGCCAGCGTTCCGCCGGTCGAGATCATATCATCAACGATGACTGCGATTTTGCCACTAACGTCGCCGACGATGTCCGTGACCTCCGAAACGTCGGGCTCGGGACGGCGCTTAAAGACGATGGCCAGCGTGCTGTTGAGGCGTTTGGCGAAGAGTTCGGCGCGGTGCACGCCACCCGCATCGGGCGAGACCACGACGATTTTTTCGTCGCGCAGGCCTTCATTCTTAAGGTAGTTGCACAGCGTGGGCATGGCCATCAGGTTGTCGACGGGTCCGTCGAAGAAGCCCTGAATCTGAGCTGCGTGCAGGTCGAGGGTTACCATGCGTTTGGCGCCGGAAATTTTCAGAAGATTGGCAATGACCTTGGCCGAGATCGGCTCGCGGCCCTTGGTCTTCTTGTCTTGTTTGGCGTATCCGTAGTAGGGAATGACGACCGTAATGCGCGCCGCGGAGGCACGTTTGAGCGCGTCGATCATGAGCAAAAGCTCGATGATCGAATCGTTGACGCTGTTGCCGTTGGGGGCTTTGCATGTCGATTGGACGACGAACACCTCGGAGCCGCGCACGTTCTCACTGATTTCCACCCGGCATTCCTCGTTCCGAAACTTGGAAACGAGGGCTTTGCCGACGTGCAGTTTGAGGCGCTTGGCGATCTCTTCGGTCAACTGCGGGTTCGAATTTCCGCTGAAGATCAGGGGATTATGGCTCAACGGGCGTCTCCGGATAGCGTGAATGCGGGAAAGGCTTGTTTGGTACGGCCGTTGCCCAGTCCTCGGAGGGACCCGGCCTCGAAGGGCGGAGGCGAAACTCCACCCGGCCTTTCCAAGTTAGATATGGGAGCATGGCGCAGAAGAAATTTGAACTCGTCACCCCGTTTGCGTTGGCCGGCGATCAGCCCGCCGCCACCGAGGCCCTGGGTCGCGGAGTCCAAGCGGGCCAGAAAATGCAGACACTTCTCGGCGTGACCGGCAGCGGCAAAACGCTTGCTATGGCGCGGACCATCGAAATCGTGCAGAAACCCACCTTGGTTCTCTGCCACAATAAGACGCTCGCCGCCCAGCTGTGTGCCGAATTCCGCGACTTCTTTCCCCACAACGCCGTCGAGTATTTCGTTTCGTACTTCGATTATTACCAACCCGAAGCATATATCGCGCACACCGACACCTACATCGAAAAAGACAGTTCGATTAACGACGAAATCGAACGCTTGCGCCACTCGGCGACTCAATCGATCCTCACGCGGCCCGATACTCTCATCGTGGCATCGGTTTCGTGCATCTACGGCTTGGGCTCCCCCGCCGACTACATCGAGCTTTCCCTCAATCTCAACCTCGGCGACGAATTCAACCGCGACGTGCTGTTACGCAAACTCGTGGACATGCAGTACCGGCGTAACGATCTCAACTTAGTGCGCGGCACGTTTCGCGTTCGAGGCGACACGCTCGAGTATGTGGGCGTCGAAGAGGAGCTGGTTCACCGCATCGAGTTTTTCGGCGATACCATCGAGGCCATCAACGTCATCAACTTGATGACGGGTGAGTACGTAGAATCCAAGGACCGCCTAACGATCTTTCCCGCGAAGCACTTCATTACGCCGGATGAAAAACTGCGCCGCGCGATCGCCTCGATTGAAGAAGAACTCGGGCAGCGGCTGGAATATTTCAAGTCCAACGGCAAGCTGCTCGAAGCGCAGCGGCTTGAAATGCGCACGCGTTACGATTTGGATATGCTGCGCGAAGTCGGGTATTGCAACGGCATCGAGAATTATTCGCGCCATTTGACCGGACGCGAGACAGGCTCCACGCCCTGGTGCCTGCTGGACTTCTTTCCCAAAGACTGGATGCTCTTTGTGGACGAGTCGCACGTGTCGCTGCCCCAAGTGCACGGAATGTACGGGGGCGATAAGTCGCGCAAACAGTCGCTCGTCGAACACGGCTTCCGCTTACCGAGCGCGCTCGACAACCGGCCGCTCACATACGAAGAATTTGACGAACACCTCAATGCAGTTATTTACGTCTCCGCGACTCCCGGAACGTATGAAGTCGGGCGTTCGACGCAGGTGGTCGAAATGATCATTCGTCCAACCGGCCTGGTCGATCCGGAAGTTGAAGTACGCCCGACCAAAAACCAAGTCGACGATTTGATGGAAGAGATTCGCAAGCGTGTCGGCGCGCAAGAACGCGTGTTGGTAACGACGTTGACGAAAAAGATGGCTGAAGATTTGACGGACTTTCTCGTCGAGAACGGTCTCAAAGTTCGTTACTTGCATAGCGAAGTCGACACCATGGAACGCATTGCGATTCTGCGGGACTTGCGTCTGGGTACGTTCGACGTTCTGGTCGGCATCAATCTCTTGCGTGAAGGTCTCGATTTGCCGGAGGTCTCGTTCGTCGGCATCCTGGACGCCGACAAAGAAGGCTATCTGCGCAGCGGAACCTCGCTCATTCAAACCATCGGACGCGCCGCCCGCAACGTCGAGGGCAAAGTCGTCATGTACGCGGATACGATAACCGAGTCGATGGCTCGCGCAATCGGTGAAACCAAGCGGCGTCGCGAGCGGCAAGTGCAGTTCAACCTCGAGCACGGCATCGAACCGCGCAGTATCCGGCGCGAAGTTCGCAATATTCTCTCGATGGTCGGCGCGACGCAAGAGAATACGCTCAACCTGAAGGTCGATAAAATCCCACGCGATGTCGCGATGAAGATGGCCGCGGATATCGAGCGAAAAATGCGCGAATTTGCGGCCAACCTCGAATTCGAAAAAGCGGCCGCGTTGCGCGACGAGCTTTTGAATTTACGGAAGTCGATGGGCGGGAACGAGTCGATAATTTTTCAAGGCCGCGCGCCGAAGATCTTCGAACACGCGCTCAAGGAACTGGTGGGCAGCTAGCTAATCGCGCTGGCATGACTAAGCTCACGCAGACGGGAGCGGCGTCCGGTGTCGCCATCTTATCCGGCCGGCTCGAAGTCAGCGGCACCGTTACGATAGGCTACTCAACGCGCACGGGCGCACTGCTGCGGATCGACGGCGAACCATGCGGCGCGTTCGATCGCGAGCACGGCGCAGCGACACTCGATGTAGCGTCCGGCTCCGGCATAACGCTTGAAGTCGAGGAACGCAGTTTGCCCACGAACGCGTTGCCTTCCGGAAACGGACTGAAGTGGTGGTGGCTGAACCGGCGCGGGCGTCAGCAGCCATCGCTCGATCTGACCGTCGTCCCGGCCCGAACCCAATTGGCACCCGCAAAGGCAGCGTCGGGCGTTCCGATCGTCGGTCATTCGCATTTGGACGTCGCGTGGCTTTGGGACTACGAACAAACGCAGCGCAAGGCGCTGCGCACCTTTGCCATCGCAGAGAATTTGCTCGAGCGCTTTCCGGAGTTTGTTTTTTCACAAAGCCAGCCCCAACTGTACGAGTTCGTCGAACAGACCGACGCGCCGTTCCTGCACCGCATTGCGGCCCTCGCGCAACAAGGCCGCTTCGATGCATCGATCGCCGCGATGTGGGTTGAACCCGATTGCAACCTGCCTTCGGGCGAGTCGCTGTTACGGCAACTGTTTTACGCGCACGAATACTGCGTGCGCCGGCTCGGCGTCACGCCGCAAGTCGCGTGGCTGCCCGACACGTTCGGATTTGCCAACACGCTGCCGACGCTGCTCGCGCACGCCGGCATCAAGTATTTCGTGACGACGAAATTGCGCTGGAACGACACGACCCAGTTTCCTTTCAACCAGTTTTTATGGCGCGGTCCCGACGGCAGCGGTATCGTGAGCGCGCTGCTCGCTTCATACGACGGCGGCATTAGCCCGTCGCGTTTGGCCCTGGCGCGCGATCGCAACGAACCGGTGGTCGCCGGTTTTGGGGACGGCGGGGGAGGGGTTACCGCGCAGATGATCGGTGTCGCGCGTGAATGCGGTCATTGGGTGCGCCCGCTGGATTGGCTCGAAACGGTTCATCAGCGCCGTGCGGAATTGCCCATCCATCAAGATGAACTCTATCTGGAATACCATCGCGGCACGTACACGACGCACCACGACATGAAAGGCGCCAACGCAAATTTGGAGCGCAAGCTCGAGCGCGCGGAAGAAGCCGCAGCATGGTGCGTTGCGGTGCGTGCGCCCGTTGATCTGCACGGCGCGTTTCGGTCGCGTTTGGACGCGGCGTGGAAAATCGTTTTGCGCAATCAGTTTCACGACGTTCTGCCCGGAACGTCCGTCGCCGCCGTGTACGAAGACGCGCGCGCGGAATACGATGCGGCGAACGAAATCGTGGACGCCGTTCTGAAAGGCACCGCGTCCGTGCTACCGCGCGGGGGTGCCATGAATCGCGGCGGCGGGCGGTGTGCGCCGCTCGCACAAGGCGACGGCACGTTTCTTTTCGAGAACGGCCTGGTTCGCGCGCACGTCACCGGTGCGGGGGTTATTTCGGAACTCGCGCTTTCGAACGGCTCGAACGTCGTCTCGCAGGCCAACGTCCTAACCCTGTACCGGGACCGGCCGAAAAAATGGGATGCGTGGAACATCGATGCGAACTACAGCAAGCGCGTCTTCGCGCCCAAACGGGGTACGCCGGCCGTTGAAGACGGCGAACTTCACGTTCCGTTTTCGTTTGGAAAGTCGACGTTTGACATGCGCGTGTCGCTACGTCACGGCGAACCGTTCGTCCGCGTGGATCTCGACTGCGATTGGCAAACCTCGCATATGTTGCTGCGCGTCGAAAACTGGTTACCGCTTGGCGCCCAAAGCGTCACGTACGGAACGCCGCACGGCACGATCGCCCGCAGTGCGACCGCTTCAACCGCCGGGGACCGCGCGAAGTTTGAAGTGCCCGGCCAGCGTTTTGCGCTGGTCAGGGACGGTACGGGCGGTGTGGCAGTTTTTGCGTTGGATACGTACGGGTGGAGCGCGCGCGCTTTGCCGAAAGGCGGGACGCACGTGGGTCACTCCTTGCTGCGCGGGCCCACGTGGCCCGATCCCAACGCCGACCGCGGTCAAAACACATTCTGGTACGCGTTCGTCCCGGTTGCAAGTGCGGGAATAGGCGCCATTGAATCGGCATGGTCCCGGTTCGCGCACGAGCAGCGCGTGCGCTTGTTCGTGTGCGAGCAAGACGCGATTCTCGTGACTGCCGTGAAACCGGCGTTCGACGGCAACGGTGTCATCGTGCGCGTACGGGAGTGCGACGGAATCGCGACCGTCGCGCGGATTCGCTGCGGTGCACGCGTGCGCAAGATCGAACCGGTGGATGCGCTCGAACGCTCGTGCGCGGGAACGGTTGCGCTCGAAGAAGAGTTCGTCGTGGCGCCCATGGAGCCGTATGCAATCCGTTCCTTCCGGGCGCACTTTTCGTAATGCGCAACATTGAGGCCGTCCTCTTCGATTTGGACGATACGCTTCACGACGATACGTTCGCCTACAGAAGTGCGGCCGAAGAAGTCGCGCGCGAGGTTGCGGCCGAGCGCGGCATCGACGCATTGGCGTTAAAGAACGCCTACGTAGCGCAGGCGGAGGGTTTTTGGACGGCCCTAGATGTCGCGGGTCTGAAAAAAAAACTCGATGTCGTACGCCGGGAGTTGTGGAACGCGGCGCTGAGCGACGTCGGCATACGTGACGACGGGCTCGCAATTCGCTCGGCCGAAAAATACAATCGTTACCGCGCAAAATACCTGAAACTCTTTGCGGGCGCCGCCGATCTGCTGTCGGACTTGCGCGGTCGCGGAATCAAGCTCGGACTGCTTACCAACGGCTTTTCGGTCACCCACCGCGAGAAAATCGCGCTGTTGCAAATCGGCGATTACTTCGACGCCATCTTCATCGCCGACGAGGTCGGCATGCTCAAACCCGATCCGCTGCTGTTTGCGCACGCGTGCATGAGACTCGAGCGCCCGCCGGCGGCGAGCGCGATGGTGGGCGATCGCTACGAGCGCGATATCCGCGGCGCGCATGTCGCCGGGCTGTTTACCGTTTGGATGAACGTCCACGGGGATACGCTGCCGCCCGGCGCGCCCGCCCCCGACAAGACGATCGGCACCGTCATGGAAGTTCGGGCTGCTCTGGGCCTGTAGGCTCAAGGCGCCCGCTTGCTCCGGACAGAAGCCTCGCAGGACCATCCTCTCTTTCCGATCGAGGTTTTTTTGATGCAGCAGCAGGGTCAAGATTTTGGAGCCGTTTTCGGCCGGTCGTGGCAGCTCTTATCCGGCAACTGGGTTATCATCGTTCCCGGAATTATCATCGGCATCGTCGCCGGACTTATCGTCGGCTTTCTCGCGACGACCGGGGTCGTCTCGGGCGCGGTCTTGGGGTCGGCTGGCGCACCGGCGGCCGGATTTGTGTCGGTGATTCTCGCGGGTTTGGTTTCCGCGATCGTCGTAACTATCGCGACGCTGATTTCGGTCGCCTATACGAGCGGAATGGCCGCCGCCGCATGGCGGACCGGAACCGCTACCTTTGCCGACGGTGCCGCGGCCTTCAGTCGCGAAGGCGCGTCGTTGTTTACCGCGATGATCTTACTGTTTTTGATCGGCCTGGTCGCCTTCTTGCTCGCGCCGTTTACGCTCGCGCTTTCCGTAGCGGCGTACGCGATCTTCTTCATCTATACGATTCCGTCCGTCGTCGTCGACGACGTTCCGGGAATGGAAGCCGTCTCCGGTTCGTTCCGGCTTGCCCTTGCGAACTTCGTTCCAACGCTCATCATCATCGTGCTTATCGGCGTGATCGCAATGCTGGCGGGGTTCGTCGGACATCTCTTTAACGGTATTCCGTTTCTCGGGTGGATGATCCAATTCGCACTGCAGCAAGCCGTCGTGGCGTACGCGATGCTGGTTGTTGTCGGCGAATATATGA
>JALZBM010000266.1 GCA_030947385.1 Vulcanimicrobiota bacterium | reverse complement strand
CTTCTCGGCTCGCCGCGGCTTTGAGAGCACGAATTTTTCGATCGCGGCCGCAACGCCGTCTTGGTCGTTCGTGCCGGTAACATAATGCAATGCTTCGCGCACTTCGAGCAGTGCATTGCCCATTGCGACGCCGACTCCGGCCCAGCGCAGCATCGGCAAGTCGTTGCGCGAATCACCGATTGCCAGCACGGCCTTCGATTCGATTTGAAAATCCGCACACAAACGCGCAAGGGCTGGCTGCTTGCCGGCATCGCGGCTCGTTACGGCGCACTCGATGAAGTCGTTCCAGGTTTCGTACTTGAAATGCAACGGCAGGTCGCCGAACTCGCGGCGCATGGCATCGACCGATCGCTGACCGAGAAACCGGATGAACGTCGGTGCAGTATGGAGTACCTCGCCAAACGTCTTGACGGTTTTCCAGGCGGGGCCCGTCATGTCGGCCATAAACAGCTCGGTGCCGTGCAGCCGGTAAAAGGTTTCCTCGCTGTAGATCGCAAGGTCGAGGTCATTGTTCTCACCGTATTCGATCATCGGTTTTGCGTATTGAATCGGCACGGGAATGTGACCGAGCGTCCGGTTTGCGCCGAAGTCCTTGGTCAGCGCGCCGTGGCAGCAGATCACCGGCAAGTTTAGATTTAATTCTCGCGAGATCCGGATGGGCGTATCGACTCCGCGCCCGGTCACGAGCACGATGCGAACGCCCAATTCCAGCGCGTCGCGGATCGCCTTGCGGTTGAGCGGGGAGATTTCTTCTTGCGAGTTGAGCAGGGTGCCGTCGAGGTCGAGGGCGATGAGATCGATCATATACTCCGGGAATTCTGGGCGCACATTCGCACCAGGACGATTGTATACCCCGTGTCAATGCGCACGAATGGCTTTAGCCAAGCGCGCGCCGGATCGGCCAGCAGCGCTTGGAAATCCACCGGCGTATCCCATGGCATCCAGACCCGGCCCGTCTCTACAAATCCGGCCTTTTCGTACGCGCGCAGGGCGCGCAAGTTCCAGCCGGCGACCTCGAGCGTAATTTTCTGGATGCCGAGCTCCGTTGCCGCATATCGACGGGTGAGCCGCAGGAACTGCGTTCCGAGGCCTTGTCCGACAAAGGCCGGATCCATCGAGATGCCGAGGTCGGCCGAGCCAAAATCGGCATCGTAATCGCGCAGCAGAATGTGGGCGATGAAACGCCCTTCCAATTCACCGGCGAGGGAAACCGTGGCGGCTTTGCCCGTCCAAAAATCCCAAAATACCGCTTGTTGAGCGTCCGCGAGCACGGGGACATTATAGGGGGTTAACAGCGGGTCGGTGTGGCGCTGCCACGCTTGCATTTGCCGGACATCCGAGCGCGCCAACGGACGGATTCGAACGGCCGCGTGTGCAACGTTCATTCTATTACTCACGTTATCTTTAGAGTGAGGTTCTCCCATATGAAGCAGATCGCCCTCGCAGCGGCGCTCGTCTCGGCGCTCGGCGTGCCGGCGGCGGCACAGACCGGCCGCTGCACGAGCGAGGTGCTCCGGATCAAGGGGACGCCCGTAACCGTCGGTTACTGCGTGCTTGGCGCACAGCCCGGCGGCACGGTCCAGGTGCGTGAAAGCTATTCTTCTGCGCGGGGGTCATTTTCCCAAACATCACCGCTGGCGTTTATTTCGGGCGACGATCCGTCCCGCGTGATCGAGGATGTTTCGCTCGTACAACTCGGGCTATCGGGCACGCTGCACCTGACCCTTGTTATGCGCGGCGGAGCAGTCCGCATTGAGGGTGCCTTGCTGACGCCCGGCGCCATTACCATTAAATAGCGTCCATTCCCTTACAAAGGGTCACCGCTCTGCCGATTGCTAAGGGGCGATGGCTTATGTATTGCGGTGCACCGGGTGCGGGAGCGAGCACGATGATGACGGACTGCGCGTGCAGTGCGGCACTGCCCATGCGCCAAGCATGCTGCGAACGCTCTATTCGGAGCGCACCTTTGCGCCGGACCCGCACGCGACGGGCATCCTGCGTTACCGGAATTGGCTGCCGATCCGCAACGCCGTGCCGGCTGCGCCGCGGACGGTAACGTTCCAAAGCGATTCGCTCAATCGCGCGTTGCAAACCCCCAATCTCTGGATCGCCTTTAACGGATTTTGGCCCGCCCGGAACGCGCACTTTCTAACGGCAACATTTAAAGAACTCGAAGCCCACGCCGTCGTCGCGCGTTTTCCACGTGACGGAACCGTACTCGTCGCGCCCTCTGCCGGAAATACCGCCGTCGCACTCGCGGCCGCGTGTTCCGCCGCACGAATACCCGCGCTCATCGTTGTCCCGGATGGTGCAATTCCCGGATTGCGGTTTCCGGTCGCGCCCGGTGAACGCGTAAAGTTTGTCGCCGTGCGCGACGGTACGTATGACGACGCAATCAGCATCGCCCGTCAGATCGCAACGATCGACGGCTTCGAGTTTGAGGGGGGCGCGGCAAACGTTGCGCGCCGCGATGGAATCGGCACGACGATGCTCGCATCCGTTGAAGCGATGGGATGCCTTCCGGACTATTACGTGCAAGCAATCGGCAGTGGTTCTGGTGCAATTGCCGCGCACGAAGCCTCGCTACGCCTCGTCGGCGACGGCAGATTCGGAATGACATTACCGCGACTGTTTTTGGTCCAAAATTCCCCGTCGTCTCCCGTTGACGCGTCGTGGAAGAAACGCAGCCCGCTTCTCCTTGGCATCGACGACGACCGGGCTGCGCGGGCCGCGGTCGCGCAACTTAGCGCGAAAGTGCTCGGCATTCGGATCCCGCCCTATTCGCTCGCCGGCGGTCTGTTTTCGATCCTCACCGAGAGCGGCGGCGAGACAACGGCCGTATCAAACGAAGCGGCCCGCGCTGCAGCCGCGCTCTTTGAAACATCCGAAGGTATCGACATCGAGCCGGCGGCAGCCGTCGCGCTTGCGGGACTTCAGTCGGGGCTCGCCGACGGGCGCATCCCGCATACGTCGATGATCTTGCTGCACGTTACCGGAGGCGGACGCCGGGTATCGCTCGCGCACCGGCCGCATAGCGCCACCCCATGCCTCGTGGTGCCGCACTGCCCGGACGAGCGCGATGGGGCGGCCGCCAACGCCACGCGCCTCTTCTCCGCCGCTTGACGCGCTGCGCGGGAGAGCTGCAACTTTTTGCCTTTTCCGGGTATTTTAGTCTCGTAAATGCGCCGTAGATATATCGCATACAATTCATCCAAGATCCCCGGGAGCGGTTGTTGCCGCACGCGAGGCTAGGAGAAGCATGGCCTGTACGGCTTTTCAACCCGGAATGACGGCTCGCGAGCAAGCGCGCTACCTTCACGAAAATATCGCTCCCGGACTCTTTCGGGTAGCG
>JALZBM010000265.1 GCA_030947385.1 Vulcanimicrobiota bacterium | reverse complement strand
CGGCCTGCGTCGCCGTGGCATCACCCTTGGGCCCAATCGAAGGGCGCGCGCAACGAGCGCAAAGCTAAAATCCCGGTCCTCTTTTGCCGTACAAGCACTAAGGTGCGGAAACGGGTGCCAACCTTTCTAGTCTGCTAGAGGAACTTGGTGGGAATGGCTGCGCAGTTGTCCAGATGGCGTTTCGGGCTCGGAGTGCTTGCGCGCCTGATCGTGATCGCGGTCGTTGCCGGGATGGCCTTCGGAGCCGCCCGGTCGGTCCATGGCGCTCCCCTCGTTCCGCTTACCTATACGCTGGTGCTGGGCCTGGCGGTCCTCTGCGCCGCCGTGGTGGGATTCCCGTTCGGAGCGGCCGCCGCAATATTGCTCGCAGCCGTCGATTACGCCGCCCGGGCGCCGTTGGCCGATCCGGCGGCTTTGCCGGGAGCGATTGCCATCGGGGCGGGCGGCATCGCACTGAGCGCCCTTTTTACTGTTCCGGCTCGGGGAAGCGACAGCGCCGCGGGCGGGTCGGACACCCCGCTCGCCTTTGCATCGAATGGCCGCGTTGCCTTACCGCGTGAGAGTTTCGGCGTCGTACAAAACAGCATCTCGATGCTCGCCTCGGGAGTGCGTGAAGTTTCCAGCGGCGATTTTACCAAGAACCTCGCGGTTGCGGACGGCGCCTTATCCGAGTTGGCCATCGCGCTCAATAAATTGATTTTTGGCATGCGCACGTTTTTGCAGCAACTGCACGACAACGCACGGCGCTTAGGCAACTCGGGCGAAGATCTTGGGAGCACCGCCGCGACCGCCCTCGCGGTTATCGAAGGCGCGGCGGTTGCACAGGGGCAGCTCGATGAAGGCATTCGCGAACAATCCAACATCGTCGAAACCGCCACACGCAAAGTCGAGGCGTTAACGCATACGATCAATACCATTGCGGCGTCGGCCGAGGAACAGACGCGCAGCTTGGACGAGACGGCGCTCGCCGTTTCAAACATGGCGACTTCGATCGAGCAAGTCTCCGCGCAAGTTGATTCCCTTTCCGCAATCTCCCTTGAGACGTCTGCTACGGCCGAACGCGGCGGCAGCGCCATCCACACGATCGTCAACGAGATGGATACCATCCGAACGACGATCGGCGATCTCGCGGGCGACATAACGCAGCTCGGCAGCAACTCCGAGCAAATCGGCGACATCGTCAAAGTCATCGACCGCATCGCGGAGCAGACTAACTTGCTCGCGCTCAATGCGGCCATCGAAGCCGCGCGGGCCGGGGAACACGGCCGCGGTTTCGCGGTCGTTGCGACGGAAATCCGCAAATTGGCCGACGGAAGCGTACAGGCCACAAAAGAAATTGCCGGTCACATCGGTTCAACGCAGTCCGTCATCTCGGAAGTGATTTCCGCGATGCAGAAACTGACGGAGCGGGTGGAAGACAGCGCGTCGAGCACCGCATCGGCGTCCACCGCGCTGCGTGAAATCGTTCAGGCCGTGCTGAGTGCGAACAATCAAATAACGGAAATCTCGTCCGTAACGCACGCGATGAGTTCCAATTCCTACGAAGTGATCCGCTCGATCGAGGAGATCACGAAATCCGTAGCGCTGAACCTTCAGGCAACGCAGCAAATGGCTTCCCATTCAGGTGAAGTCAATTCCGCCTTCCAAAATATTGCTTCAATTTCGCAGCAGAACGCATCGTCGGTCGAAGTGCTTACGTACGTAAACGCGGAGGTCACGTCCGCGGCGCAAAGCATCGTCGGATCGGTCGATCAGATGAATTCTGCCGCATCGGAAATCAATCACCACCTCGAACAATACAAGGTGCGTGATGAATCGGATCAGGAGGAGATGCCCGTATGAAAATGAGTTTGCGCGTCCGGTTGCTCGGGACCATCATCGGCGCGATGGTGCTGTTTTTTCTCATAAGCGTAATCGCGGCCCGCTTTACGCTCGCACGCGATCTCAACGAACTCGGGCAAGCGGAAGTCACGAACGGCTCGCATGCGTTCGGCGGATATTGGGATTCCCACCGCGATCAAATTAAGCTGCTGATCGCCCAGGACGCTGCATCCGACGCGTTGCGCAAGACGCTCACGTCGCACAATACCAAGGCTTTGCAAGACGAACTTTCAAACATCGCACGCGCTTCCGGACTATCGTTCCTCACGGTCGTCGATACCGCCGGCAACGTCATCGCACGTGCCAACGGGGACGTGAAGGGTTCGCTCGCAAGCGATCCGTTGGTGAAACGCGCGCTTACGGGTGAAACCGTCGCTACCGCTACGCTGTTGCCCGCCGGCATGCTCCAAGGCGAAGGCCTTGCGCCGCAAGCAAGTTCCGACATTAAAGGGCCGGACGGAAATGTTGCCCACCATAGCGATTCCGGTCTCGCGCTCGTTTCAGCGGCTCCCATGAGCGATCAAAACGAGCGCACGATCGGCGCGATCTACGGCGGTTCACTGATCAACCATTTCTACGACATCGTGGATCAGAGTTCGCTCGCGCTGGGCGGCAAAGCCGCGCTGCTCGACGGCGATGGGATCGTTGCAAGCACGATCATGCGTCCCGTGGACGGCACACGCCTTGTCGACCAGCAAGTTACGCGGTACGCCGATATCCTCAAGAGCAAAGACGCGTTTGTCGGAATCGATAACGAAGGCGGCACGTCGTATCTTGCCCGCATCGACCCGATCGTGAACGATCAAAATCAGATCATCGGCGCGCGCTGGTACGGCGTTCCGGAATCGCAATACACGGATATCAAAAATCACACCACGCTGACGCTCGTTCTGTGGGGCATCGTCGCAATGCTGATCGCGCTGGCGCTCGCCGTCCCCGTGGTCGAACGCCTCTCGCGGTCGATCGCGCGCCGCAGCGCGCAGGTGAGCGCCGCCGCCCAAGAACTCGGCGTCGCAATCGTCGGTAGCGAAGTCTCCGGAGATCACGTTGCGCAGACCAAGGCCACGGTAGAGAAATCCGGGCAACTCATTTCGCAACTTACGACGGACAACAACCTGCCGGGGAAAAAAGAGCAGCTCTCCGTCATGAATCAGGAGATTTACGGCGACATCATCGTCATCGATACGCTCGCGCAAGAGATGAGCGGGCGTATGCAGCAAGCCGTCAAGGGCGTCGCCGAACTCAAAGACGTTGCAGGCGGCCTCAACAAACTCGTCACCGGATCGTCATGGAACTAAAGATAGCAACGTAATGGCCGACGTCATTCTCTTCTTCTCGTCCAACGCGGACACGATGATCGCTACAAAGGCGCTCAAGGACCATGGCGTGCCCGCTAAGATGATCCCAAAGCCGCCCACAGTCACGTCCTCTTCGAACTTGTGCTTAACCATCGATGGGGGCGTTGAGTCGGCGGCCGTTGCCGCTTTGAGC
>JALZBM010000080.1 GCA_030947385.1 Vulcanimicrobiota bacterium | reverse complement strand
CCGCGTACTCGATATTGAAATTCATTCGCGTGCGGAAGTCCAAACCATGAGCCCGCAGGGGTCTGCGCCGGCCGTTGCTCCGACCATGGTCTTCACACCGGAGCCCGTGCCGACACCGCGCCCGGTCTATACCGGGTCGCCGCATCCCCGCCGCACGCCGATCGTTCGCATGACCTCACGACCGTAGCACGAGCGTCAGCGCAACGACCGCACAGGACGCGCCGCAGATTTGAAGCAGGCGCTGGAGCGACTGTCGCCGGCGGGCGCCGGTTTTTACAGCAAACGCGCGCGCAGCGAAGAACGCGATCGCCAGCCCCGATGCCGCAATTGCGCCCCATCCGACGTGCATGATCAACGCAATTGCAATCGTCGTCGACGTCAATAACGTCGCACCGATTCCAAGAATCAAATAGATCCAAAACCGGTTGCTCAAAATTAAGTCGCGCGCGTACGATTTACGTGGTTCTCGCCCCATGCCGTATGCGGCAGACTCGACGATGGCAGCGTCGCCCGCGGCGCCCGCGAGCACGTGAGACAAAACGACGGTAAGAACGAGCAGCGTTACGATAAACATGGTTCCTCCAAATCTCTTACGTAGCGGCGAACGCCGCCCATACGGCATCGACGATGGAAACGGGGAGCGCGGGGTCGGCGGCAATCGCATCCCCGATTAGGCGGCGGTAAAAGACCGGGCCGACGAGCAGATCGACCGCGAGCGTGACGTTGGTTGCTTTTGCAAGTTGCCGAACGGCAATTGCGCGGCGCACGATTTGTTCGCAGATCCGGCGGGGCGGCTCGACGATACGGTCGCGAAAAATGCGTGCGAGTTCCGTGCTTCCGGAAATTTCCGCGACGATGCGGGCAAAGAGTCCCTCGGTCCGCGGCGGCGGCGCGGCGAGAAGATCGCCGAGCAAACGTGCGCAGTCGTTGCGCGGATCGCCGGCGTTGTAAGCGGGTAACTCGGGCGTAAAATGCCGGATTGCTTCGATGCACAGCGATTCTTTGGATGGCCAACGCCCGTAGATGGTCGCCTTGCTCACGCCGCTGCGGAGCGCTATTTCGTCCATGGCGGCGCCGCCGATTCCGCGTTCGGCCACCACCCGCAGCGTGGCCTCAAGGATCCGGCGGTCAATTCCGTGGTCGCGCGGCCGTCCGCGCAATCGAGGTGCGGCGTTGTGCATTATGAATAATATACTATACGGTATAGTATTATAAGTCAAGTAAAAAAAACCGCGCGAGCGGCGACGGTGAGATTTCGGGTTTAACCGGCGGGGTTCTGCGACGCCGCCTCCGGCTGGCGGATGTCGATCCGCGAGCAGCCCGAGAAAAACTGGGCGACGACGGGATCGGAATTGATGTACTGCACGATCCGCTCCTGAAGTTTCTTATAATACTCGGTCGAAGGCACACGTTTCGTCGCCTGAATCGTCAGCGTGTTGTGCCGGAACTCAACGTACGCCAGGCCAAGTTGACGTAAGCGGTCCTTGAAGAGTTCCAGTCCGGTGGATCCCACACTATTGCTTATCGGCAATTTTCCCGGCTTTCGCAAGCGAGCAGGACGGGAGCCCGGGGTGCAGCATAACCTTTCGGAAGGTGTCCGCTTAAGAACGGGCCTTTAACAGGGGAGGCGTACCTTGGTTCAGCGTTTATTTGCCTTATGCTTAGGATTGGTTTTCGTGTGCTCGAGTGCGGTCGCAGCGAGGGCTGGAACCACGGGTGGTATTCAAGGCCGGGTTACGGACCGCACGAGCGGTGCACCGCTTGCGGGCGTGACGGTAGCGCTTAGCTCGCCTTCGCAAAGTGCAACCAATGTGAGCGATGCCGCGGGCGGTTACCGCTTCCTTTCGCTCGCACCCGATTCATACACGTTGACATTTACGAAAAGCGGTTACGATCCGGTTTCGCAAGCCGGCTTTTCGGTGTTTGCGGATCAGACGCAATCGCTGAGCATTTCAATGAACAAGAGCCTGCAAGAAATCGGACGCGTTACTTCGCGCAGTTCGAACGATTTGGTGAAGGCCGGCACGACGAGCGATGTCTACTCGATCAATGCGGCGGGCGCGGAGGCGGCGGCCGCGCTCGGCGGGTCGGGCGGTCTGAACAGTGCCTACAGCGCGATCGCTTCCGTCCCGGGTGCAAACGTCGCGCAAGGGCAGCAGGGCTGGTATCAAACGGTTTCCATTCGCGGCGGCGATATCGATCAAGTCGGCTACGAACTCGACGGCATTCCCGTCAACCGCGCGTACGATAACGCGCCGCAAACGATGCTCTCGGGACTCGGACAGCAAGAACTGCAAGTTTACACGGGCGGAACGCCCGCGAGTGCCGATGCCTCGGGAATCGCGGGTTACATCAACCAAGTCATTCGCACGGGAACCTTCCCCGGTTACGCAACGGTGAATGCCGCGCTGGGCAGTCCGGCGTTTTATCACAAGCTTTCGGCCGAAGCCGGCGGCTCGACACCCAGCCGCAATTTTAGCTACTATATCGGACTCGCCGGCGTCACTCAAGACTACCGCTATCTCGACAGCAGCAACGGCGCGGGTGATCCGCGGTTCTTTTATCCGCTGGATGTCGGCGGCGTTACCACGGTTGCCGGATGCCCGAGCGGCTTTACGGCATCCGCCCTCAACAACGCCGGACCGTGCTACCAATTACCCTACAACGGCCCCGGCTCGTACGCCGCCTTTTCCAACGGCAACGCCTACGCCATTGCCAACACGAACCAGCGCGACACGGTAGCCAACGTGCACTTCCAGATCCCGCACCGGCAAGGCAGCATCAAAGACGACATTCAGCTGTTGTGGCTAACGAGTGAAATAAATCTCGGTTACTACAGTTCGATTAACGATTTGGGCGGCCCCACGGCAATCAACAACGACCCGTTCCAAGGTGCGCCGCCCGTTTTTCAGGATCATTACGTGTATGCGGGGCAGCTTTTCGCGCCGTTCGACCCGAACGCCGTCAGTCAATACTTCTTTCCCAGCACGTCGCACCAGCGCGCGTTTCGCAACTCGAATCTTCCGCTCAATGCGCGCGACACCAACGACAACGGTGTTGGTATCGTCAAGGCGCAGTATCAGAAAAACTTCAACGAAAGCTCGTACGCGCGGATCTATCTCTACTCGCTGTATTCGAATTGGTTTATCTATGGCCCGGTTTCTGCGGCCCTCGACTATTCGGCAGAAATCGGCGATTACGAAATTCCGAATCACACCGTCGGTGCGAATCTCAGCTATGCGAATCAAATAAACGCCAAAAACCTGTTGAGCGCAAGCGTATCGTATACGACGTCCAACACGCAGCGCTTAAGCGGCACGGGCTTCCCCGGCAACATTCTCTCGTTTACCAATCCGAATGGCAACGGAACGTGTTTTGACCCCGCAAGCGGTCTACCGGCCAGCTGCTTTGGCGCAGGCACGCCGTCGGCATACAACCCGTTTCCCACGGGCGGCGGCCCCGTGCTACCGGCCACTCCCGACTGCACCGCAAATCCCGGCCTGCCGGCTTGCGTGGCAAATGCGAAGTTTCTCGTCACCTCGACCGGCTACAAAGCCAACCTCAATCAGGTTCATCCCAAGTTTACGGCCGTCTCAGTCTCCGATCTGTGGCGCCCGAACGACCGCGTAACAGTGAACGCCGGACTTCGCGTCGAGAACTATAGTTTCGATCTCGGCAGCACGACCGGTCCCGCGCGGCCGTTTTGGTTCAATGCCTATAACAACGAGTATTGCGTGGGCCCCGCGGGCGCGTTCAATAATTTCGGCGGCCCGGCGTGCAACGTCGCTTTTCCCGGAACAACCCAGGCGCATCTCGTAAACGAAAGCGGCGGCACCCTGTCGTCCACCGTGGTTCAACCGCGCTTCGGCATGACATATCAGGCCAGTCCCTATACGGTGTACCGCGCATCGTTCGGCGTCTATGCGCGCCCCGAAAACTCTTCGTGGGTTCAATACAACACCGTGCAGCAAGATCTACCCTCGTTCCTCGGGTCGAACTTCGCGTCGTACGGATTCACTTCGCCGCGCCACAACATTCGGCCCGACGTTTCGTACAACTACGATTTGTCCTTAGAGCGTTCGATCCGCGGAACGGATTGGTCGTTCAAACTTTCGCCGTTCTACCGTTCGACCAAGGATCAGCTGCAAAATTTCTTCATCAATCCCCAAAACGGACTCGAGTCCGGATTGAATGTGGGACGTCAAAAGTCTTACGGCGTGGAACTCGCGCTACGCAAAGGCGATTTCTCGCGCGACGGCTTTAGCGGACAGCTCAGCTACACGTATACGAACAGCAAAATTAAGTACGGAAATTTTTCCGGCAGCAGCACCAATATTATCGACCTGCTTAACAACTACATCACGCAGTACAACGCGTATACCGCAATGCCCGCATTTGTGAAAGGCACCGACGGTCAAGCGGTTGCAAATCCGTATGCAGGCAAACCGGCCCAACCGCTCTTCGACCGCAACGGCGACTACACGACCTACGATGTCATTCCCGCCCCGTACGCTGCGGGTAACGGCTATGAGACCCCGCACGTGCTCTCGCTGATCTTGAACTACCGCAAAAACAAGTTCAACATTTCGCCGAGCATGACGTATAGCTCGGGGGCTTCGTACGGTTCGCCGCTGAGTTGGCCCGGATACGTGCCGGATCAGTGCACCAACAATTCGGCCACGGCCGGCGCGCCGCTCCTCGCGCCGCCACAAGGCTGCAGTAACTTCACGAGTTCGGGATCGTTCTTCTTTATACCCGACGTGTACACGGGGAAATTCGATAACCTCGGTGCGTTTAAGCAGCCTTCGCGGATCACGATGAACCTCTCGATGGGCTACGATATCTCAGATAAGGTGAAGGCGAATTTAATTCTCACGGGGCTCGTGGATTCGTGCAAACAGCGCGGGTATGCATGGGATGATTCGAACATCTGCGTGTACTCAACGTTTCCGTCGGGCATCCTCTCACCGGTCGGAAATTTTGCCGGGCCGGGACTGCCGAACGCAAATCCGAACGTGCCGGTGCAACTTGCTTATCCGTATAGCTACTGGAGTAACATTAATAACACGGGCTTCGTCGGAGTTAAGCTTCCATTCCAAGCCGTGTTTAGTTTGAAGTTTAAAATCTAAGCTGCCCCCGATGGGAAAGGTTGCCGGGGCTCTCGCACGGCTGTTCGAACGCATCGTGCCCGACCCGTTCCTGTTCGCCGTTGTCCTGACGATTGCAACGGCCGCCTTGGCCGCGATCTTTGCGCCGAATCATTCGGCCGTAGAGATTCTGGCAGCCTGGTACGGCGGGATATTCGATATCCTGACCTTCGCCTTCCAGATGATTCTCATTTTGGTAACGGGGTACGCGCTGGCAAATTCCATGCCGGTTCGCCGCGTGCTGGAACGCATCGCGCGCTTCGCCTCGACACCGCGCCGCGCGATAATGCTGGTCGTTTTCGTTTCCAGTGTGGCCTGCTGGCTGAATTGGGGATTCGGCTTGGTAGTGGCGGCTTTGCTGGCTCGCGAGATTGCAAAACGCATCCCGGTCGACTTCGGCTGGCTGGTCGCTGGCGCGTATACGGGATTTTTGATCTGGGCGAGCGGGCTCTCGAGTTCGATCGCGCTAACCGTCGCGACGGCTTCGTCGAAATTGAATTTCGTCCATCAGCTCACGGGTAAAACGATTCCGCTTTCCGATTCAATTTTTGCTCCGTTCAATGTGGTGCCGGTCGTCGTGCTCCTCGTCGCGATGCCGCTGCTCTATGCGGCGATGCAGCCTCCCGAGTCGCAAAGTATCGTAGCGGATGTGCGGCGCTTGCGGGAAGAAGACGGTCCGGCCGCTGCACCGGTGAATGCGATGCCGACTTTCGCGAACCGTTTGGAAAATGCGTGGCCGCTGAATTTGATCGTCGTCTTGGCCGGCGCGGCCTACCTTGGGCAGCTGTGGTACGCCAAGGGTTTCAATCCGGATATCGATACCGTGATCTTTATTTTCTTGCTGCTCGGCCTGTTATTTCATGTCCGGCCGATTGCTTATGTGGGTGCGGTCAATGGGGCCGCGCGCATCACGGGTCCCTTGATATTGCAGTATCCGCTATACGGCGGAATCATGGGGATTATGACGGGCACGGGTCTTGCGGGCGTCATTGCCAAAGCGTTCATTGTTTTTTCAACGGCCGCAACGTTACCGTTTTGGAGTTATGTCGCGTCGGTGATCATCAGTTTCTTCGTTCCGAGCGGCGGAGGTCATTGGGCGGTGCAAGGTCCGTTTGTCGTTCCGGCGGCGATGCACGTGCACGCGTCGCAAGCAGCAAGCGCTATGGCCGTTGCCATGGGCGAGCAGGTGGCCAACATGATTCAGCCGTTTTGGGCACTCCCGATCCTTGCAATTGCGGGGATCGGCATTCGCCGCGTGATGGGTTATACGGTGATTAGCTTCGTTGTGGCGTTCGTAATTTTTGGGGCGTCGCTTTTGCTTTTCGCTGCGCGGTAAGCATTAACGGCGCTGCTGGGCGCGCCGGTCTTCGCGCCAGGCGGCCGCAAATATGCGTTCGATTCCCACGCAGCTCGCACCGAAGAGCGGCCAGAAAATGATCGGCGGGTGCCCCGAGCGGAAATGCCATTGCAACATGATCGCCGTAATCGCGGCGCACACCACGTAGAAGGCGATCTCAAAGGTTCCCGAGGCCGTTTGAGCCCGTAACATCTTTGCGACGTTCGTCCAACTGCCGGGAGCGCCTGTTTGGTTGAGCGAGGTCCCCGCAGAACCCCTCGTTATGGGATTGTGAAATTTGGCCCCGCCGGACGGAGACGAAGCCGCCCTCCCGAACGTATAAGCCCTGCATGAAGAAGCGAATTGAAAACTGGCCCGTCTTTGTCGGCCTGGCCGTCATCCATATCGGCGCGCTCGCCGTATTTTTACCCGGGATGATTACGTGGTCGGGAATTGCCGTGATGCTCGTACTCGTCTACGTCACGGGCGCGCTCGGGGTGACGCTGAACTATCACCGCACCTTGACCCACCGTTCGCTGCGCATGGTCAAACCGCTGGAATATCTTACGGCGTTGTTCGCGACGCTTTCGCTTCAGGGTGGCCCGATCGAATGGGTTGCAACGCACCGCGCCCATCACGCGCACTCCGATAAAGACGGCGATCCGCATAACTCCAACGAGGGGTTCCGCTGGTCGCATTTGACATGGCTCTATCTCGCGAACAAAGCGATTTTGACGCGCGAACAAAAACTGCGGATGGCGCACGACGTTGCGTCGGATAAATTCTACGTCTTCATCGATAAATATCAATTGCTCTTGCAAGCCGGCCTCGCCGTACTGCTCTACATGCTCGGCGGCGCGTCGTGGGTCGTTCTGGGCATCTTCATGCGCCTGGTCTTAACCTATCACTTGACGTGGCTCATCAACAGCGCCGCGCACAGCGTCGGCTACCAGACGTTCAAGACGGGCGACCGCTCCACCAATTGCTGGTGGCTCGCGCTGATGAGCTGGGGCGAAGGGTGGCACAACAATCACCATGCGTTTCCGTTTTCGGCCCGGCACGGCTTGCGTTGGTTTGAAATCGATCATACCTGGCACGTGATCAAACTGCTCAAGTCGATGCGTCTGGCATCGAACATCAAAGTTCCGACGCTGCAAATGCAGCAGCGCCTGCTGGCAGATTAGCTCCGGCCGGCGTTCCGGGCAGCGTTTTGACGCCGCCTACAAAGTTACGACCGAAGCGCTCGTTTTTCTGGGCGATCTCGATCCGGAAGCGGTTGGGCCGGGGATCGAATTCGCTACGCACTACGAAGCAACACCGGTCCGTGATTTCGAGCGGCTCATGGAGTTGGTTCCGGCGAGCTTTTCGCTTGCGGGCGCAACGTTCGTGGATATCGGGTCGGGCATGGGACGGGTCGTGATGCTCGCGTCGCACCATCCGTTCCGGCAGGTTCTCGGAATAGAGATCTCTCCCGCACTGCACGAAATCGCGCGCGAGAACGTGCGCGTTTACACCGATGCGCGCCAGAGATGCCGGGATATCCGCCTCGTGCGCGCCGACGCTGCGGAGGTTGCGTTGCCGCCGGGCAACCTCGCGATCTATTTGTATAACCCGTTCCAAGGGCGCATCCTCGCGCGCTTGCTCGAGCGCCTGCACGACGATCGTCGCGAAATCGTGCTGTTGTATCACACGGCGGTGGAGCGTGAGGTTATCGAGCGCAACCCGGCCTTCGAAACGATCGGCGATGTGGAATTCGGTGCGGCGTACCGCGCGAGTTTCGCTTAGCGCAAGAAGAGCGCGGGATCGACCGGCTTGTCGCCGGAGCGCACTTCGAAGTGCAGATGCGGTCCGGTCGAATGGCCCGTCGAACCGACCGTTGCAATCTCGTCGCCCGCGCCGACGGTTTCACCGACCGTAGCGAACGTTTCAGAACAATGCGCGTAACGCGATGTGATCCCGTTGCCGTGATCGATGACGACTACATTGCCATATCCGCCATCCGGGCCGGCGGCCACGACGCGGCCGGGCGCGGCGGCGCGGATGGGAGAGCCTTGATCGGCGGCGATATCAATCCCCGGGTGGAAATCGTATCCCGCGCCCATGGGGTTTTGGCGCGGGCCAAAGGGCGAAGAAATCGATCCACTTGCCGGCCAAATGAAGGATGGGGCGCCCGGAATGCCCGGAGCGCCGGGAATCGGTTGGGGGAGCGCGCTCGGGTTGACCGGCAATCCCGGGACGGGAAGCGCAAATGAACCCGCCGCGGTTTGAGGCCGCATGGCCTGGGCGACCATCGCTGAAAAATCCGCCTGGGCGGCCGCCGGTGCTACGGGCGCTTGGGCCGGTACACCGGAGATCTGGGCGATACGGGTTTGCACGGCGGCGATATCCGCTTGAATATCCACTCCCTTTAGTATCGGCAGAGATGTTGCCGTGCTTTTGCCGCTTGGTTAGTGGACGAGGTCGGCTGCCGGGACAAAGGCGATGCCTTGCGCTTGCAGCTCGGGAATAAGGCTGCGGATGGCTTCCAGCGTGGC
>JALZBM010000012.1 GCA_030947385.1 Vulcanimicrobiota bacterium | reverse complement strand
CGCCGACGTAAACGGGCCCGGTGGGTTTGGGTGTCGGCAACGGCGCAGCCGTCGGACTGAGTTGCGAAAGCAGAAGAGCGAACCACGGTGCGATCATAACAACCTATTCGATAAAAAATGGGCGACGCATTGCTGCGCCGCCCTCGTTTTTAGGGTTGAATTCGTTCTTAGATTTTATAGTTTAAGAAGAATTCTACCGAGCGCGGACTTTGCGTGAGATCTTGATAGATGTACGACGGTTGACGCCCGGGCGTTCCCGATTGCGGACCGTTGAACGAGCCGCAGCCCGTTCCTAAGCCGCGCCCGCTCCCGTCGTCCCCATTAAAGCACGGGATCGTTCCCGATGCATAATCCGAGCGCTGCTCGGTGAGGTTTGTCGCACGCACGCCGATCGTATAGTGAGGTGTGAGCTCTTTGAGCAGTGTGGTGTTAACCTTCCAGTACGCCATCCCGCGCCGCTCCGGAGCTAGTATGGGATTTACTCGAGTTGTCATGTCGGGTAGCGTGGTCCCGGCTCTTCCGGTGCAAGATACATTGGTGGTGTATTCATTTACTGGGGCACCGCTTCTCTGATTGATGCAGCCGCCGGTATTGTAGAAATTCCCGAAAGTGTAATAGATGTCTGGAATAAAGTGCGTACCGTGCGAGTGCACGTCCGCCACGAGCGTTGCAGAGAAAGGCGCGACGAACGGACTGCGGACGAAGATGTTCTGCTTGCGGAAATAGTCCGCGATCGGGAAATTGATGAACGACGTCTGGCCAAAGAACGATACTTGGCTCCAGTAGTTATTCAGCGATCCCGACAACCACCACGAAGCGCCAGTGTCGTGATGATCGAGGTGGCTGATGCCGAGCTCAACTCCGAAGGAGCGGATTTTTAAGTCGTTTGTGACTTGCTGATCGCCATATTTCGGCGCGCCGCCCGGATTGATCGTTACGGGAGAGTAGATTGCGAGGTAGTTATTCGAGAAGCGATAGTAGGGTCCGAACTTAAGCGACGTATTCGCGTCGATCTGGTGTTCGAGCTGCAGATCGAATGACGTGCTCACCGTCGGCTTGTACGAATTCGGCGGGGCATTCGCCGGAATATAGAACGGATTGTACGTCCGGGACCCGTAGCGGTAGACGAACTCTGTTCCGATAAATTGCGCCGTCGTACTATATGAGTAGCGAATAACGTTCGCCGGATTGATGCGGTACGTTCCGAGGAAGGAGGGCGCCAGGAACGCGGTCGATACCACGCCGCCCGGCACGCCGTTCGGTTGGCGCGTACTGGTAATTTCGGGATTCGCCGGGATTGAGTAATAGATCCGCTGGTATCTCAAGCCGGGTTGGAACGTAAACGGCCCCCGATTGATCGAGAGCTGACCGTAGACGAACGGAACGTGGACCGGAATATCGGTGAGCGAATTCAACTGCGTCGACGTCGCGGTTGCGTTAAAGTTGTTCAGGTAGCGAACGTCCCGTTTTTGATTGTCGTACTCTTGACCCGCGCCCGCCTTAATCGTGAGATTTTCATTCGGAGTGGATGTGTAATCCAACGAGAGATAATAATCGTTGCCGTAGCGATTTTGATAGTAATCGCCTAAGTCGAGCGTGCATTGGGTGAAGGTTCCGTCACCGTTATCAACGTGCTGTAGGGGTGATCCCGCAGCATACGGATATTGCGGGCATCCGGGGTCCGTCGTCGTTCCGGTCCCTGAATTGAATTGCGTTTGGTTCGGATCGGTTAATTTCTGGTCGAAAATATACTGATTGAAATTTTCCGCCAGACGCAGTGCGAAACTCGAGTGATCGTTGATGGTGTGGTTCCATTGAATCTTTCCGATGGCCGAATAATGGCCTAGAAAGTTTCCGGCGCCGTTTTGGAGCGCTCCGAAGTACAGGCCTTCGGGACAGGGCGCACCGTTCGGGGCCACCCCGCCGACGCCACCGCTAGAACTCGTCGCGCCCGGCTTAACGCCCGCGCACGGCTGGAGTGACAGTAGCGGCGCCGCGTTGGTTCCACCGAACAACCCGTAGTTGACGCCGTCGGTAAACACGCTGTTCTGATACAGGAACTGAAAGTCGTTGCGGTCGTTCGTTTTGTAGTGCAGATTCGCGATGAGGTCACGCGTTGCGATATATCCGGGGTTTCCTGAGCTGATTCCGGTTTGAACTAGATTGAATGACGCCGCACCGTTGTTAAAGTCGTTTTGCGAATCGATCCCGTCAAACGCGAGGTAGTAGCTGAACCGCCGATTTGGAGTGGCACCACCGTATTCGGCTCGCAAAGAGTGGTTGAAATCCGGGCTCGTGAAGCCCGTAGAGAAGGTGCCGAATGCGGGATAGGTTCCGGTCTTGATGACTGAGTTGATAACGCCGACGCCGTTGCCCGCGTTTTGTGCACTCAAACCACCGGTAAAGACTTCGACGTTACCGATACCGAGATCGGTAAGGTTGGTGGTGAAAAATCCGGTCATGCGTTCCGTGATCGGAATGCCATCGAGTTCGTAACCGTTATCGACGTCGTAACCGCCGCGGATCGATGGTTCTGCGGGAAAACCTCCGCCGATAGGCGACACGCCCGGAACGGTGTTGAGGTATTCATAAATCGTGCGGTGCAAATTGTCGCCGCCCGTCGCGGCATTCAGTTGTGCGCCGCTGACGTTGTAGACGTCGGTGCCTTCGTACGGCTTCACGAGGTTGCCGGCCGACCGCGCACTTACGGAACCGATTTCTTTGAGCGATTTAGAGAGTTTTTGATCGATCTTCGAAACGAAGTCTTGCTGGACGGTCACTCCGCTTTGGCTGGCAAGGTTGTAACCAGCCGCCGTAAAGGTCAGAGTATAAGTATCCGGACTTACGTTCTGCATCGAATAAAAACCCGTGGAGTTTGTGGTCGCCGTTTGCCGGCCGCTAGGCGAGATCGCGGTGATGGCGACATTCGCCACCGGACTGCCCGACTGGCCATCGGTTACGACGCCGGTGATCGTGCCGGTGGTACCCGCCAGAGCGTGGGTCGGCAACGCGAAGATAAGCGAGAGAACGATGAACGCGGCGATTTTGCCAAACCATCGCAGCGAAAGAGTTTGAAATCGCATAAGGCTCCTCAAAGCGAGGGTGTTGCTCTAAAGCATCCCACCCCCGGAAAAAAAGAAAAGCGCCCGATGGGGTCCCCCACGCGTTCGCTTAAGGCTTTAATTCTTTTTTAAGGAGCCCACTCTCCTGCGCGAAGACGTACTGCTTGGCATTTATTCCATAAATTTTGTGAGGCCGCGCGGAGCATCGCTCTCGACAAAGCGCGCCCGCCCCGCGTAGAGAGCGACCATCTGTGCCGCGACGAGCCATGCAAGCGTGTTGAAGGCGATGCCGACCACCGGCCCGAGCAGTGGCACGTCGCCCAGATGGTTCCCGATCACGTACCGCAGGCTCTCGGCATGCATGGCCGAGACGAGTTCGGTGTTGACGACGTCGCGCGAAGCGTCGTCGACGATGCCGATAACCGCACAGGATGCGTCGAGCATCGCCGCGCTGCCGTGCCGGAACTCACCCGCCGAGAACCCCTCGGCGTGGATGTAACTGGCCTCTTTCAATTTAAGGGCGAATTCGTTGGCGATCGGGACGCCGTAGCCGACGGCGACGATGATAACGCTGCGGCGCTTGGCGATCCGGATTGCTGCTTGATGAATCTCCTCCACGCCCGCTCCGTCCAGCCACGCACGTACGTCTTCTGCCGTTTCGATCAAGGTTGGGGCGCTGCGCGTGCTCTGGCCCGACATCAGGCCCGCGGCCCACAAGAGGATCGCGGCGGTCGCCGTAACGCTTTTGCTGGCCGGCACGGCGATTTCGGTTCCGGCGCCGACGTTGATGCAAATATTGGCCCGGTCGGAAAGCGGTGACTCCGATGTGTTGGTCAACGCGATCAAACGGCGCGGTTTTAAGATATCCAATGCGCGTAGGATGTCCGCCGAGCGGCCGCTCTGTGAAACGGCGATGACGACCGCTTCGCGGTACGCACCGTTATCGAGAAGTGCTTCGGTTGCCGCCAGCGCATGCGCGCGAATGCCGCGTCTGCGTAGCGCAAGGGCGCCGAGCTGCGACATGAAAAGCGAACTGCCGCTGCCCAAAAGCAGCACGTCTTGGTCCCCGATCGCGCGCGCGAGCTGCTCGGCCTTGTCGCTCTGCGCAATCGAGCGCCAGACATCGGGCTGAGCGCGAATTTCTTCTTCGAAATGTTTCCCGAGCATGTGTTATGGACTCGTAACGAAACGAGTAAAGAGATCCCCGCGCAGCGTCGCTAAATTTGCACCGGCTTTTGGCGCGTCTTCGTTGTAATCGTCGAGCATGAACGAAAAAGTCACCGTTCCGTGATTGCGCGTGCGCACGAAGCCCGAAATCGTGCGCACGTGACTGATGCTGCCGGTTTTGGCAAAGACGTTTTTTTCCGCCGGCGTTCCCTTGTAGGCCGTTTTGAGCGTTCCGCGCACGCCGGAAAGGGGGAGCGCATCGAGCACTATCGTGCGGTCGCGAGATTTCCAATCGCTCTGCAGGATGGTTGTGAGCGCGCGCGGGGTGATGTGATTGTAGTGCGAAAGACCCGAGCCGTCCGTGATCGAAACGGTGGCGGGATCGACGCCGATTGACTTGAGATAAGCATTTTCCACGGTTATGCCGTGTTCGGTGGTGCCCGGCGCGCCGCTTCCCTGTACGCCGAGGGTTTTGAGAAACACTTCGCCCACCAAATTATCGCTGGGCCACCAGAAATCTTCGAGCAATTGCGGCATCAATTCGGATGCATGATCCCAGACGGACTTTGCGCCCGCAGGCGTCGGGCCTGCGGTAACGGAGCCGTCAACCGCGACCCCGTGCGCGCGAAGTGCGCGAAGCAGCACGTCGCCGGCATAAGCGGACGGGTCCGGAACCGCGGGCACGAGATCGCCGGATTCTTTTTCGCCGAGCGGATACGTACCGGTCAACGTAATGGTTTTGAAGTCGTCGAAGCTGCGCGCGATGTCGCTCGTATCTTTGGAGCCCGCCGCGCCGGTTGTCATCTGATTGTTGACGAGCACGGCCGAGGTTTGCGGCTCGATGCGCAAGAGCACGGGACTGCCGGCCGTTGCGCCCGGACGCATGTAGATATGAATGACGTTGTCTTCTAATCCGAGCGCGCTGATAACGGGTGCGTAATAGTAGGGGAAATCGTCCCACGACCAGCCGTAACCGTAACGCTGCGAGTCAAACAACGTCGCGTCCGTCACGATATTGCCGGTAACGTGCGTGAGACCCCTCGCCGCGATGCTCGCCGCTGCGGTATCGAGATCTTTTGCCGTCAGCAGAACGTCGCCGCCACCGTGCAAGTAAAGATTTGCTCCGTCGGTTGCAATCGTCGTATGGAAAGCAAAGGCCGTTCCCAACTTTGCGAGGGCAGCCGACCCGACCAGCAGTTTGAAGTTTGATGCCGGCATGAACGAGTCGTCGGCGTTGCGTGCGTACAGTACCGCACCGGTGTCCGCTTGAACGGCGAGCAGGCCGATGTGCGCGCCGCGCAAGACCGGACGCGCAAGCACCGTATCGATCTGCTTGCGCAATGTTGCGGCTTGCCGCGCGCTCCACGCCGCGCCGCCCGATGACGGTTTTACGTACGGTGTGACGAGTGACTGATCCGCTGCGAGGGTTGCGGCGGGTGTTGCCGCGAGGCAAGTCATGATGAGAAAAAAACGCTTAAGCATCGACATCGTTTCGTAAGACATCCTCAATAGTTTCGCGCCGGGCGAAAAGCCGGTGCGTTCCGTCTTTGGCATAGATGACGGCCGGTTTTGCGAATCGGTTGTAGTTACTCGCCATACTGTAGGTGTAGGCCCCGGTGGTGCAGACGGCAAGCAAATCGCCGGCTCGTACGTCCCCCGGCAAGTCCAGTTCCATCATCCGGTCGTTTTCACACGAGCGTCCGCAAACGATGGTGCGCGTTTCCCCGGTATTTGACGCGCGCGATGCAAGCACCGCGTGATGGTAGGCGCCGTAGAGTGCCGGGCGTGGATTGTCCGCAATACCGCCGTCAACGACGGCAAACGCGTGCGCCGCTTGCTGTTTTTTGGCCATCACCCGGTACAGCGACGTGCCGGCGGGGGCGATGATGGCGCGGCCGGGTTCGAGTCCGATCTTCGGTACGGCAAGTCCGTTGCGTAAGGCTTGCTCCGCGACGGCCGCCGCGATTTTATTCACCACGCCGGGGACGTTCAGAGCGCTATCCTGGGGCCTGGCCTCAACGCCGAAGCCGCCTCCGGCAACGATTTCTTTCACCGGCAAACCCCACGCAGTAAACTTTGCCGCCGCATCCATCATTGCGGCAACGTTCGCCTCAAATGCGGCGGTCTCGAAAATCTGCGAACCGATGTGAGAATGCAATCCCAGAAACGCGAGGCATGGATTGGCTCGCAACAGCTTCGCCGCGGTTTCGAAGTCGCGACCCGTCATACCGAATTTTGTATCGTCGCCGCCGGTCTGAACGAAGGCATGCGTGCGGGCCGTCACGCCGGTGTTTATGCGCAGCAGAATGCGAACGGGTTTGCCGTGCGCGGCAAGGGCGGCGAGTTCGTCCAGATTGTCGACCACGGTGCGACCCACGCGACCGGCAACGGCGGCCGACAATTCGTCGTTCGTTTTGCCACAGCCGTGCAGCGTGATTCGTTCGGCCGGCATCTCGCCGCGCTCCGCCGTGTTGAGTTCACCAAGGGAACAGACGTCGAGTGTGAGACGCGTTTGCGTCATCAGCCGAACGAGTCCCGTTAACAACAGGGCCTTTCCCGCGTAGGCGACTTCCATTTCATGCGGTGCGGCAGCGTCTAAGAATTGCCCGATCGCTGCATCCAGAACGTTTCCGTCCAGAATGAGCGACGGCGTCCCGTACGTTTGTGCCAGTTCGTTGACGCTCACTCCGCCGATCGTAAGGACGCCGGCCGCGCGCGCGTGACCGGGCGCAAGTTCCCCGTGCCAGCGCAGGCGCCGGCTTGCCGTTTCCATCATTGGATGGAAGAGTTGGGTTTTTCGGTGCAAAAGTACTCTTTGATGAATGCACCCAACGCGATAACGACCTATCCGCATGCCCGGCTCCAGGATTGGACGCCGCAGTTTGCACCCGGGCGGATCGACCGGCTGTACTTGCATTGGTCCGCGGGCAACTATACCGATGTTTTTCCCGCGTACCACTTCTGCGTGGCGCTCGACGAGAGCGGTAGCGTGACGGTCGTGCAGACGAATCGCATCGAAGCAAATATGCGAGAGGTGCGCGAAAATCCCGATTCTCCGTACGCGGCGCATACGCGCGGCCGCAACAGTTATGCGCTCGGACTTTCGATCATGTCCATGCGCGCCGCAACACCGGGAGACTTCGGCGCGTATCCGCTTACGCCGCCGCTCATCGACGGTCTGTGCGCGGTTGCGGCCGAACTCGCAAGCTTTTACGACATCGCCGTCGATGCCTCGCACGTCATGACGCATGCCGAGGCGGCGGTCGCCGACGGCTATTTTGGCGCCGGAGAAAACGAGCGGTGGGACATCGCGCGTTTGAGCGCCTCGGCACAACCACTGGAACCGGCGCAAGCAACCCAGGTTGGCAATGTCTTGCGCACGGGCATTCTGACGGCGAAGCCGCGCGCTCACCACACCGGTCCGTAAGCCGGCCGCGCCGGCTTTGGACCCACTCGCTCGTAAAGCACGATTCCGTCGTTCGAGCGGGCAATTTTGTAGCGGCCGGCGGCGAGCGCCGCCCGCATCTTTGCGCCGTCGCGGATCACCCAATTAGAATCCGGGTAGTTCCAATCAAAGAGCGCGTATTGCGGAAAGCGTTCCATGCCGAGGGTTGCGTTGGGATAAAAACCCATGTGGGTATACGCTTCCTCCTGGGTCCCGACATCGATCTTTGCGGGCAACGTTGCAATAAATGCATCGAGTTGGCGATCCTTGCTTTGCGGAATGCGCAAGAAATATTTTGGATGCAGCGGGTTTGCAACGAGCAAAATGACGGCACAAATCGTGAACGCCGCCCGCATTGCGGCTCGCGCGCGCAGTGGTTTGCGGTTTTGCAGATCGCACGCGCCTAAAACGAACGCGACGAGTACGTAGGGTATCCATACGGCGGCGTAGTGTTGCCCCATGGTGTACGTAACCGGCGCTCGCGAGAGCAGTACTTCGGCAAACGGAGCAACGGCGAGCAGCAAGATACGCAGGCGGAACGGCACGAATACCAGCGGCGCAAAAGCCAGAAACACATACCCGAGCCGGTCCGTCAAACCGCGCAGCGGTGTCACGACCGCCGCAGGCTGGGTGACGGTATAAAAAACGACGGGATGCCAAGTGCCGATCGCTCCCGCGTACTCGCGCACCACGGCAAAGTAGGCGGCAAACGTGAGCAGCGAAAAGGCGCCGGTCCACAGCGACCAGCGGGCGCCGGCCGGCTCTGCGGTCCGGCGGAAGTACAGAAACGCCGCAACGCACAAAATCGCGAGAAAGAGCGCTTGATCTTCTTTAATGCACAGCGCGACGAAAGCAAACACTGCGGCGCGCCGGTATTTGCGAGCGTCCAGCGCATACAGCAGCCAGACGATCGTTGCCGCAACCAGACCGTTTTCGTGAAAATCGGTGAACGTCACGCCCCACAGCGGTGGATAGAAAAATGCGATGGATGCAATTCCGAGTGCCGCGCGTTCGTCCACGCGCCGGCGTGCGATCAAATAGAGCGCCGGTGCCACACACGCATTCGCGGCTGCTTGGACGAGGACGAGCGGCAGGCCGGAATGCGTCATCCACAGCAGCGGCGCGAACAGCAAGAGAATGGGCGAGAAATGGACGGTAAAGTGGTTTGCGCCTTCGATCGTATTTGAAAAACCCGAGAACGCGCCGGCAATCGATTGATAGAAGATGCCGAAGTCTTGCGCCGACCGGTGAGCGATGTAACGATCGGCGCCGAGTAGGGAGAAGACGATGAAATATGCGCAGGCACCGGCCCAAACGCGCTTCGTCATCCCGCCTGTGGTGACGCAAACTGCCGCAAGAAGGCCTCGATGCGATCCCGCGAGACGCCGGCGGTGTTCAGCTGCTCTTCCATCGCGTCGGCGCGCGCCGGCGGCGTCACAAACATCACGTGCGCGTTGTCCGAGCCAGCTCCGCGCAAGGTGGCCTCACCGGCACCCGCCGGAACGAGCGCCGTTTGATACGGCTCGAGCATGGCCCCGCCATCCGCGCAACGCACTTCGAGCGCGTCGGCAAGTGCCATAAAAATCATCGGCCGGCCCTGCGTACTCATCGTGTGGGTTCTCCCGCCGATGCTCAGGCGTTCGACGGTGAAACGCGGATCGGCAATCAGTGCCGTGCGGTGCAGGCCGTCGAGCGTGTAGTTGATTGGATCGATCGCGCCCGCCGTGCTGCGCCCATAATCCAGAACGTCGCCGGCTTTTTGCACGTGCAATTCGCGCGCTTTTCCATTTGCGCCGACGCGGTTCCAATCGAAGATGCGGTACGTGAGGTCGCTCGCCTGCTGAGTTTCAAAGATGATGATGCCGGCGCCGATGGCATGCAAGGTTCCCGCCGGAAGATAAAATGCATCGCCCGGATGCGCGGGAACGCGACGCAAGATCTCACCAAGCGAACCATCGGCAACGCGCCGTTCGTATTCCGCGCGCGTCGTATCAACCGTCCAGCCGAGCACGATTTCGGCGCCCGGTTGCGCGTCCAAGACGTACCAACACTCGGTTTTCCCGTTCTGCTGCCCTTCGATACGCCGCGCGTAGGCATCGCCGGGATGCACTTGCACGGACAACGAGTCGCGTGCGTCGATGATCTTCGTAAGAATCGGAAAAATCTCGCCGGGGTCGATATTTCCCAACAATTCCGAGCCGAGTTCCGCCCGAAGTTGGGCGAGCGTTCTGCCGGCGAGCGGTCCGTTTGTAACGGTATTTTCGTCCCAGCATTCCCACGACTCTGCGAGCGTTGCGTTCGGATCGCCGGGTTTTCCGAATCGCTTCACCAGTGCGTCGCCGCCCCAAATAGCGTTCGTCACTTTGGGTTTGAGGACGTAGGGGCATCTATTTTCAGACAACGGCCAGCTCTTTCACAAACTCTGCGCGCAGCAATCCACGCGCAGAATTTCCGACGTACAGCTTTCCGGCGCGCGTGATGTCCTCCTCATATAGCACCCGCTCGACGCAGCGTCCTTGCTTCAAGAGCGATTCGCGTAGGATCCCCGGCAGGACGCCGCTTGCGAGCGGCGGCGTATACAGCACGCCGCCGCAATCCACGAAGAGCGAGGTACGCGTGCCTTCGGTCAGCTCGTCGCGTTCGTTGCTGCAAATTGCATCAAAGCAGTGCGCCGATTGCGCGAGGGCGTAGGCACGCTCGTATACGTCACGCCACGAAGTTTTATGCGCGAGGAGCGCGACGTCCGAGCGCACCGCGCGCCGCGCTAAGCACACGCGAACCGGCGCGGACGGCGCAGATATCGCCTCCTGGTAAATCGAAAGCGCCCCGCTCCAGTCGACGCGCACGCGCACGATCGAGTCCGGCGCTGCCGGCAACGCTTCGAGTTGGGCAAGCAATCGTGCGCTATCGACCGGAATGTTAAAGAAGGCAGCGCTCCGTTGCAGACGGTTCACGTGGGCGGTCAATACCTCGCGCGGGCGGTCGCCGGCGAAGGTTTCGAGAAGCGCGAACGGCATGGCGGACGCTTCGCTGAAGCGGCGCTTTAGGCCGATTTCAGCCCACTCATCGGTGCTGTTTGAATCGGCGACGATTCCTCCCCCGATATCTAGCCGTCCCTGATTTCGAACGGTATCGATTTGCAGCGTTCGAATCGCCACGTTCCATTCGGCGCTGCCGTCCGGTGCGAAATAGCCGATGCTTCCCGTGTACGCATCGCGCGGCCAGCGCTCCAAGCGCTCGATCAGATCCATTGCCGCGCGTTTTGGAGCGCCGGTGACGCTTCCGCAGGGGAACGTCGCAGCGAGTATTTGGGCGATCGTAACGCCCGCGCGCAGGCGTCCCGTTATCGTTGAAGTCATCGTCGCGAACGCCGGATACCGTTCGACCGCGTACAAAGCGGGAACGTCCACAGCGGAGCAGATCTGTTGCAGATCGTTGCGCAGCAAGTCAACGATCATCACATGTTCGGCGCGGTTTTTGGGCGAAGAAAGTTCGCCAATGCGGTCGAGCGCTGCCGTGCCCTTCATCGGTTTAGCAATGACGGTTCCATTTTGGATGCGCAGAAACAATTCGGGTGACATGGAAACGAGTGCGTGCCGATCATCTTGCACGAATGCGGCGTGCGCAACGCCGGAGTCCGCAAGCAAACGGGTAAACAACGCGTACGGATCGCCGGCAAACGCAAACTCGAAAGGAACGGTGTAATTTATTTGATACACGTCACCGTTAAAAATTGCGCGGGCGATACGGCGCAGCGTTGCGGCGTACGTCTCGGAATCGACGCGCGAGCGCATCGCACTCAAGGCATAGGTGCCGCCGTCTGCAAGCGGCGGCGCAAGCGGCCGTTCGAAAATCCCAAGCGAGAGCAACGGTAAGCCGCGTCCCGTTCGAAGCCGGCGTCCGGCGAGCGCCGCGCCGAGTTCGTACGAGAGGTAGCCTGCGCAGTAACGTCCGGAATCGATCGCGGCCTGTGCGGCTTTAAGCGCTCGCGGTACGTCCGCAGCGCAGTCAGCGCGCAAAACGCGGGAAGGCCCTTCAAAAAAGAGTGGCTTGGGTCCCGGAACTAAGACGCGCATGAGTCGTACGGCATTGCGCACGACGGTTGGTCATCGCAGCGCGGCAATCCTTACATAGCAGGCGCTCAGGCGATGGCGGAATCTGGGGATCCACGGGTCGCCCGGGTATTTTATCGACCAGGAACGCATCGCGTCTTCAATAAAGGTCGCCTTCCCCAGCAAGACGCGGCGTCTTTCGCCCCGCCAGGTGGAGCGCAGCTCGAGATCGTTGAGTTGATTGCGGATGCCCAAGATGCTCATTTTCAGGTGCCCAAAATATTCATCGGCAGGCGCTAGGCGGCCGGCGGCTTGGGCGGGTGCCGGGACGGCGATTGCTCCGGCGAGCGTTAGGAAGGCAAGAAGAGAGCAAAATAGAGTCGATCGCATACGCGTCTCCCTCATATGTGAAGAATCTCTCGTAGATAAAGTATCGGTAAAGGGGCTCCGATTTCCACAGTTGCTCGGAGAGCTGCCAAGCTAGCCCCCTCGCAAGCAGGCGGGCGGGGCTGGACGAAGGGAAGGCATAGCCTTCATGCATCAGTTGTATATCGGAATCGGTTCGAATCTCGGAGACCGCCAGTCGAACATCTTGAGCGCCGTGCAGCGGCTGCGCGCCCGATGCGAAGTGGTCGCGCTCTCATCATTTTACGAGACCGAACCCGCCGGCGGCGCCGAGGGCCCGGCGTTCCTCAACATCGCGGCTGCGGTGCGCACGGATTTGGACCGGGACGGGTTCGAAACATTTGCCCGTAAAGTGGAGACCGGCGTCGGTCGCATGGATGTGCGCAAGCTTGGTGCCCGTCCGATCGACATCGACATCTTGGCGGTCGATGCGTCTTTCGTGCACCCGCAGTTGTTCGAACGGGCATACAATTTGATTCCCCTCGCCGAAATCGCGCCGGAGTATCGCGACCGCGCTGCCCGCCTGCGAAGCAACGGCGTCGTTAAAAAAGCTCGCGCGCTTCACTTTACCGCCAACCGCCAGGAGGAAGCACCCGACGTTGCGCTCTCGCTCAGCCGCGTCGGCGTTTCGCGCGTGCGGCGCATCGTGCACTTGACGATCGACGGCAAAGAGCGGGTTTTCAACGGCGAGTTCTCGATGGTTGCCGACTTAGCGCCGGACAAAGCCGGCGTTCACATGTCGCGCTTCAGCGAAATATTGGAAGAGGCCACGCTCGACGTACTCGCACGGCAGGACGCTCCGGCGCGCATTGAAGGTTTGGCAGAAGCCATCGCGCGCGAGATCGTGCGATCGCAGCGTGCCGTTCGCGCCGACGTGCGTTTGCGCGCAGACTTCGGACTCGAACGCTGGACGCCCGTGAGCGGGAAGCGCGGCGAAGAAACGTATACGCTGCTGGGAATTGCGCACGCCGACGATCGCGGCACGCGCAGCGTCATCGGCGTCGAGGCGGAAGGCATGACCGCTTGTCCGTGCGCGCAGTTGATGGTGCGCGAGCATAGCCTGGGCGAGTTGCAGGCGGCGGGATTTTCGCAAGAAGAAGCCACGCGGGCGCTCGATGCATTACCGGTGGCCACCCACAATCAACGCGGTCGCGGTTCGGTATTAATCGGTGCCGGTCGTTCCGCTGCGGAGATCGTGCGCGCCGAAGATCTCGTAGAGATCGTCGAAAATTCCATGTCGAGCGAAACCTACGACCTTCTCAAACGTCCCGACGAGTTTTTTATCGTGAACAAAGCGCACCACAATCCGAAGTTCGTCGAAGACGTCGTCCGCGGCATTCTCGCGCGGACGCTCGAAGTCTATTCGGACTTCTCGGGCGATGCGTTTGTCGCAGCGACGCAAGTAAACTACGAGTCGATCCACAAGCACGACGCCTTCGCGGAAGCTTTCGGAACGTTTGCGGAATTTCGCGAGGAGTTGCGCACCGGGGCTTATCTCACGCAGAAAACCGACTTGGCGGGGTGGCTCGGCACGCGCCATTCAGCCGTGCTCGCTGCCGGCTAGTTTATTGGCGCTCCGAGATTCTAGCCAACCTTTCGCATTCTCCCTTAGTTCGCGGCAGATTCGAGTGCGGCGATGCGGGCGCCGAGTGAAGGATGCGAGGAAAAGAGTAATTCGTACCAGCGCGGTACTTCTTCCTCGGCTAAGTTCTGGTCGCGCAAGCGACGAAACGCAGCGGCGCCGATCGCGGGCAGTTGCGTGGCATCAACGGCGAAACGGTCCGCCGCCCATTCGCGCGAACGGGAAAATGCGAAAATCGGCGGCCGCAATGCAGCCGAGAAGATCAACATCCAAACGTAGAGTTCGTACAACACCGCCGGATCGTCGTAGGAACGGCGTTTTTTGGCCGGCATCATCGCGTTTGAAAGTCCGAACATCGTAATCGCGATGCCGACTCCCATTGCCGCCATACGCCAGCTGTCGTGACTGACGTAATGACCGAGTTCGTGAGCGACGACAAACTCGATTTCTTCATCTTTGAATGTTTCGAGCAACGTGTCTGCGATCACGATGCGATGGGTGTTGAACAATCCGGTTACGTAGGCGTTGGCTTTCTTCGTTTGCCGCGACATATCGACGCGCAGGATGTCGGCTCCACCGGCGCCGTAGCGAGCGGCCAGCCGCCGCAGGCGCTCCTCGAGCGCACCGTGCAATGGTTCGAATGTATTGAAAAGCGGCGCAATATAGACGGGCACCACGAGACCTGCGAGGACGAAGAGGGGCACCAATCCGAAAAAAGTTAGCAGCGGCCACGTCGCAGGCTTCTTGCGCAAGAGCGTTGCGAAGGGAATACTCAGCCCCGCCGTCACGGCGGCACCGATTGCCGTGCCCTTGAGATGTTCGGTGAACCACGCTCGCGGCGGTTGCTCGGTTAAACCGAAACGCCGCTCGAACTCGTGTTCCTCAACAAACGCTGCGGGCAATTCGACGAACGCAGCGAGTATGAGTCCGGTCAACAAAAATACCGGCGGGCGCAGTGCGACCGGCGCACCTTTCGCTCCGCGTGCGATGAGCGGTCCCGCGCCGCCCGCGGCAAAGGCAACCGACGTCGCGAGGGACCGGATCGTTCCGGCAAGCGCGAGATTGCGGCGTAACGCACCGTATGTTGCTGCATCCTTCGGTAATTGCGCGGAAGGCGTTTGCAGCGCTTGTACGCTTTGAACGATACGCAACGCGGTATATCCCGCGGTAACGCCGGCCATGAGGCCGAGAAGTAAACGCCGCATGAGATGCCAATTCCCCTTTTTGTGAAGCGTCTAATCAATGCGACGGTGTACGCATATGACCCGGTTGCCAAAAATTACGAGCGTCATGCCGGTTTGATCGTCGATGGTGGACATATCCTCTCGCTCGATCCGGCGGAAGCGGGCGCAGGCGTCGAGACCGTCGATCTCCGCGGGGCCGTCGTGATGCCCGCTTTCGCCGATTGCCACGTCCATCTCACGGATACCGGCTATATGCTCGGCGAACGCAATCTGTGGCCCACTCGCAGCTATGCGGAGTTTGCGCAAGCCGTGGGCAGACTCCGTAACGAACGCTACGTTTGCGCCGGCAACTACGATGAGAGCACGTGGCGTGACGGCGGTCTTGCAGACGCTCGTCCGCTCGAAACGCATTTCCCCGAAGCGTATGCGATGCTCGTGCGGATCGACGGACACTCGAGCATCGTCAATCGCAAAACCTTCGGCTGGTTGGATTTTCCGGACGGTACCCAGGGAATAGAGAAAGATGCCGGCGGCAGTGCCACGGGCAGGCTTTCGCTGCAAGCAAACTGGATCGCACAGGCCCGGTTTTTTGAAGCGTTGCCGCTACGCGAAAAGCGTGCTGCGGAAGGCCGCGCGGCAAATCTGGCGCTTTCGCGCGGCGCACTGCATCTGCACGTGCAATTGGTCGGATTTGCGCGCGACCGGTACGCAGGTGAAATCGAATCCCTCCCGTCGCTCGCGCCCGCCAAGTGGTATCCGAAAATTTGCGAGCCCGATGCGGCGCTCGCACGATCGCTCGGACTGCCGTTTGTCGGTGGCGATGTGTTCCTGGACGGCTCGATCGGCAGTTGCACCGCAGCGGTCAGTCAGCCGTTTGCAATTGCAGTCGACGGAGGTACTCCGGGGAACGGTGCGCTCCGCTTTAGCGACGATGAAGTTTTTGCCTATTTGAGCGAGGCCCACCGCCTCGGCATCGCCGCGGGCGTGCACGCTATCGGGGACCGCGCGATCGAGCAGTGTATTGCGACGTGGGAGCGGGTCCTCGGCGGCGCGCCTTCACCCCAGCGGCATTTCATCGAGCACTTCGAAATTGCAACGCAGGACCACATCGAGCGTTGCGCGCGCTTGGGTATTTATCTCTCGATGCAACCGCAGTTCGATCTGCTCTGGGGCGGCAAAGGCAATATGTACGACGTTCGTTTGGGAACCGCGCGGATGGAGACCATGAACGCGCTCGCCCGCGCGCAGGCTGCAGGCGCAATTTTATGCGGCGGCGACGACAGCCCGGTCTGCGATCTCTCGCCCTTAACCGGGATGCATGCCGCGACGCACCATCATACGCCCGGCGAATCGCTCACGCCCGAGCAAGCCCTCACGATGTATACCTACAACGCAGCGCTCTTCGGACACGCAGAAGAACGAACCGGCCGCCTCGCTCCGGGCTACGCGGCCGACTTCGCAATTCTGGATCGCGACCCGTTAAACGACGGGGATTTTGCGCGCGCATCCGTGTTGCAAACGTGGAGTGACGGCGCAGTCGTGTTCGATTCGGCGGCCACGGCACACTAAATAATCGAAATGACTTCTCGTTCTTTGGGGCGCGCGGCAATTGATGCGATGAGTGCATTTGCCAAGACGTCGCAGACCGCGTCGTCGACTTCTTCGATCCGGCCTTCATCGGCGAGCGTAGCCTTCCACGGATCGATCGGCATGCGCGCGAGCACCGGCGCCTGCGCGAGTTCTGCAACTCTGTCCGCATAGGACGGTCCGAATATGTCGTACCGCGTCCCCGTGTCCGGCGCGATAAAATACGACATGTTTTCGACCACGCCTAAAATCGGTTTCTTGAGCTGGTGCACGAGATTGGCCGCCTTGCGTACGATCATCGTCGCGAGCGCTTGCGGCATCGTGACCAGGACGACGCCGTCGACGCGCAGCGATTGCAAAACGGTCAGCGGCGCATCCGACGTGCCGGGCGGCAAATCGATAAGCAAAAAGTCCAGGTCGCTCCAGAGCACCTGCTCGTAAAACTGACGGATAACTCCGGAGAGGATCGGGCCGCGCCAAATCATCGCCGTATCTTCTTGATCGGTGAGCAAATTGGCGCTCACGATTTCGATCGCGGAACGCGAGACGGCCGGAACGAGCAACGGCCGGCGCTGCCCTTGCGGTCCCGGCGGCGCGTTTGGATCTTCCTCGATCGCGAGCGGCTTGCGCAAGCCGAACAATTTGGGAATGCTGGGCCCCGTAATATCGCCATCCAAAATGCCGACGCGATAATGCTGGCGCCGCAGGCCGACGGCAAGCAACGCCGTGACGAGCGATTTTCCAACGCCGCCCTTGCCCGACATAATCGGAATGACGTGCTTGAATTTCGAAGCACCGGTAAACTCACCGGGCGCTTTGCGCAGCGCAACTTTATCTTCGTTGGCGATCGTCGGCACGCGGCCGGACAAACGCGCTTGCGCGAGCGCGGCAAGAATGGGTTCGATGCGCAGCCCGTGCGCCTTCGCGCCTTGCTCGATCGTTTCGTATTTGTTGACGCCGCAGCCGGCGCAGTGCAGGCCGAATTGCGTGAGCACCGATTCGGCAATGGGCAGGCTGCCGACGAGCTCTGCGATATTCGTCTGAGGCACAATCTCGATGGGCATTTCGTTTACGTTCGTGCAAGGAGCGGAAAGTCCGGGGCGCCGTTCGAAACTTACCTCTCGTGCAAACGTTAGAAACGGCCTTTGAGCGCGCGCAGCAAGTGCTTGCCGGTGGCTGCGATTCACCCGTGCGCGCCGGAAAAGCCGTCGGCGGCGCGCCGTTCGTGCAATCGCGCGGCGCCGGTGCTTACGCCTACGACGAAAACGGGGTGCGCTACATCGACTACATCATGGCCTACGGCCCCTTGTTGTTCGGCCACGCGCATCCGGCATTCTGCACCAATCTGGATGCCGTTGCGATGCAAGGCACGCTGTTTGGCTCGACGCACGAAGAAGAGACGCGGTTGGCCGAACGCATTCGCGCGTATCTGCCGTCGATGGAGCGCATGCGCTTCACGAACAGCGGAACGGAAGCGGTGATGAGCGCCGTTCGCGTCGCGCGCGCCTTCACGGGCCGCGATCTCATCGTGAAATTCGGCGGAAATTACCACGGTCACTTCGACCTCGCGTTGCTTGGCGCCGGGGCTTCGGCGCATACGAACGAAGCGGACCGCAGCGGGATTCCCCAAGGTGTGATGCACGATGTGATCGTCGCCCGCTACAACGATCTCGACGCTCTGGATGAAGTATTGCGCGAAAACGAAGCACGGCTCGCTGCGATCATCCTCGAACCGGTTGTCGGCAACATGGGTGTCGTTGCGCCGTTGCCGGGTTTCCTGGAAGGCTTGCGCGAGCGCACGACACGACTTGGCGCGCTGTTGATTTTCGATGAAGTGATCACGTGGTTGCGCCTGGGACTACGCGGCGCGCAAGGGCGCGTGGGGGTAGCCCCGGACCTCACGACAATCGGCAAGATCATGGGCGGCGGTTTTCCGATCGCCGCGTTCGGCGGTCGCGCGGACGTGATGAACGTCCTCGCTCCGATGGGCGGCACGTTTACCGGTGGAACGCATGCCGGCAATCCGTTCTCCGTTGCGCTGGCGCACCGGACGCTGGATTTCTTAGAATCGCAGCCTGAATGTTTGCGGTCGATGGACGCGCTCGGAAAATATTTTGCCGGCGGTATCCGTTCGTTGTTTTCCGAGTTGAATCTGCCTTATATCGTCGTGCAACTGGAAAGCATCGTCGATTTTAAGTTCCGGTGCGGGCCGACCCACAACTACGATGACGCTTGCGCCGCGGACCGTGACCGCTTCGCGCGTTACTACCACGAGATGCGCAAACGGAAGATATTGCTCGCGCCCTCGCAGAACGAAGTGATGTTCCTATCGACCGCCCACACGCGCGCCGATGTCGACGAAACGCTGCTGGCCATGCGGGCGTCGTTGGAAACCTTGCCTTAGCAGGAAACGTCCCGGCAACATTCGCATGGTAGGATTCCGCCATGTCGCAAGAACCAAGCACGTCCGAACTCATGACCGCCATCGTTGACCTACACGCAGCGGTAATCCATGGGTTCACCCGTGTGGACGCGCGTTTCGCGCAAGTCGATGCACGCTTCGCACAAGTCGATGCACGCTTCGCACAAGTCGACGCTTGCTTCGAGCGGCTCGAACAACGCGTCACTTCGATCTCCGGCGAAGTTGCCGGCATGCAGCGGTGGATGGCCCAGAGCGACCGGCGCTTCGAGGCACTCGAGTTGCGCGGACGCTAGACTGCCGCCTTACTCGCGCACGGGTACCGGGAAAACTGCGGGCGACGCGAGACCGTTTTTATCGACGGCGCGCACACCGAAGAGATAGTCGTCTTTACTGACCGGCACCGTGGCTTGCGTGACGTTGCCCACGTTCTTGACGTGTTCCCAGAGCGGTTGGGTGGTATCGCGCCAGAGGATTTCGTAGGAGGCCGCGCCGGGCACGGCGCTCCAGCGCAGCGTCGTATCGTAAGAAAGCACTTTCGTGCGCATTTCCACGTGCTGCGGGGTTGCGGGTCCCAGGGCGAGCGCCGCGAGTGCCGCGACGTTCATTTGCGTCACGCGCGCAAGATAATCGAAATCGACGTACTTTTGTAAATCGCCGTAGGGGACACCGCCCTCGAGGCGCACGTCTTGATGCTGGTGACGGTAGTCCTCATGCGGTTCAACAAACCGGACGGCCGCGAAGCCCTGCGCGTTAAACGACTGTTGATCGCCGCCGCGCAAAAAGCGGTCCGAGCGGTAGATTAAGCGCGCGGTCATTTTGGGCACGTACTCTTGCGCCGCCGTCTTTACGAAGCGCGCGATCTCGCGGGATGGCGAGTCGTTTTCGGCTCCGAGCGAATTGATGCGCTTGACGGTTGCGTCGGGCGCGAGCGCTTCGCTGAACAGACGGACTTCGAACGCGTCGCGTTTGCCGTCAGGTGCGGTTGACGAACCCATGATATCATTGTTCAGATTTGCGATGACGGGAATACCTGCGTCGTGCAACGCCTTGGCGTGATGGCCCGAGCCGAACAAACCCTGCTCCTCACCGTCGTACGCGGCAAAAATAATCGTGCCCTTAAAACGGTGCGGCGCCATGATGCGCGCGGCTTCGAGCACGGCGGAAACGCCCGACCCGTTGTCGTCTGCGCCGGGCGCGTCCTTGGTGATGTCGTTTCCGTCGCTGTTGCGCGAGTCGTAGTGGCTGGTCATGACGTACGTGCGCCCGCTGGGATCGTCACCCTGCAGCGTAGCAACGACGCTCGAGACGCGGGCTTCGCGCGGCGTGTTTTCGGTCTTCGGCTGGTCATATTCGTCAAGCGCAACGGTCATGCGGCCGCCACTGGTTAGCGCGATGCGCTCGAATTGGGCCCGAATCCAATCGCGCGCGGGGACGACGCCGCGTTTAGGATCGCCCAAGCGTTCCGAAAACGTATTGCGCGTTCCAAAAACAAGCAGCCCGGAGTCAAACGTGCGAAGCCGGCTTGCCG